>CANCZH010000073.1 GCA_947382445.1 uncultured Clostridium sp.
ATAAAAAGCCATTATACTAGACATCTTTCTAATACAATGACTTTTCTAATGGAGCAGGTAGCGGGAATCGAACCCGCATAGCCAGCTTGGAAGGCTGGAATTCTACCATTGAACTACACCTGCATGTCCTTAACAATTATAGATTATAATGTATGATTATTTCTTTGTCAATACAAAATATAAAAAAATATGAAAAATGTACACAAATTTATTTTTTAATTTGTGTACATTAAAGAATTTAAATATAATTTGTAATAATGCTTAATAGTATGGTATTAAAAAGTTATTGTTGTTCTCCAAATATAAAATCTTTAAGTGTTGCAAAAACTTCACGTATTTTTGCAAATTTTTTGGTAGTTGTTGCAATAGGTAAGTAATTACTATATTCTTTTGGAATATCAATTACTTTTCCATATTTTATTATTTGATCTTTTTTGAAGTTTATATTATCTGATAATTTTTCACAAAATTGATTGAAATAGTTATAATTATCGGGTTGAATTAGCAAGCTATGAAAATCCTTTAAATTATTTTCAAGTTCTCTAAGATCATCAAATGTATTTGCTTCCATAAATTGTTTTTTAAAGCATGTGTCTATTATTTTATTTTGTATTTTTAAACAAGTATTCGTTATTGCTTTCTTTTTACTTTCTATTTGTAGTTGCAATAATTTAGATTTTTTCATTGAAGTATCTCTTGTTTGCAATTTTTGTGACAATATACATAAATCAGTTTCAATATTCAATAATTTATCAAGTTGCATTTGTATTTCAAAAAAAGCATCATTATCTGATAAACTTGTAAATGTTTTTTCAAACATTGGTGTTCCATATAATGTACTAAAATATAATGATTCATCTCCTGTAAAAAACATCATTTGACTAAGTAAAGCACATTCTAATGGATAAAACTCAGGACTTTCTGCTACGAAAGACATTCCATAATATGTAACTGAATCATAATTTACTGCTTCTGTTCTAGTAGCCATTAATTGTACTGCTGCTTCGTTTAATGCTAAACCAGTTGCTTTATTTAAATCATAAAGGCCTAATTTTATTAGTTTTCCTTTTGAATCTTTTGATTCTTGCAAATAGTGTATACATTCATGAATTACAGGAATATTGGCTTGTGTTAAATCTAAATTTTCATTGAAATATATCGCATTATTTCCATATACATATTTTGCACTTGAACATAAATCTTGCATTTGTGCAACATACATATCTAATCGTGATATTTGAATGAAAAGTTCACTTTGAGATAAGTGTAGCTCAGGAAATGATTTGCAAAGTTTATCTGAAATTATTGAAGCAATTTTATTTATTTGCAATGTATCTAATTTTCTTATGTTTTCTAAACCTTCTTTTCTTAATAATAAATTAATCCCCATGTTTTCTCCTTAGAATTAGAGTTATTACTCTATATTAACATTATACTAGCTTTTTTAAATAAGAGATATAACAGTTTGTTTAAAGAAATATTACAAAAATATTACTATACACAACTGTGGCGTAAAATGTGGAATTCTCTAAGAAAAATTTAAAATGTAATATTTTTTGTAAAATAAAAGATATGATAAAAAAATATTTAACATATATTGTAGAAAAAGTGTATTTGCCCTAGTGTTTTTAGGCGTTTTTTGATGTAATATTAGTTTTTTATAACTTGCAAATTATAATTACATGACTAAAATATAGGTATAAAAAGCTAAATGTAAGAGATAGGAGAGTTAACACGTGAAAAGAAAACGATTACTTATTATATTTTTACTGATAATGATAATTTTAATGTCAACAAGTAAAAGTGTTTTTGCAGACACAATAGAAGAAATTGAATACAATGGGTCAGAGGACATAGTTATTCAAACAGATAATTCATTAGTGCCTTTTAATACTGTTTCTAGAAAAAACGAAAACTTCATTGTAAGTCAAATTAACAGTTTTTTTGGAAAAATAGGTGCTATATTTGATTCTACTTATAGAACTCAAGGGTTAAAAGTTAAGCAACAAGGCACTACTGGTGAATGTTGGGCTTTTGCATATACATCTGCATATGAGGCATATAACTTAATTAAAAATGGAATAACTGATATTTACTCACCAAGACATATTGATTATTCTTGTAGTCAAAGTGTTACAGGTGCACCTGAATCAGCAAATTTATTTAATAGAGAAACTACTGAAAATGGTGGAAACTATTTTCTTGCTACTGCATATGCTGCTTCTGGAAAAGGTGTTGTTTTAGAAGATGAGATGCCTTTTAGTCAAGATGTATCTAAAAAAGAAAGTTATGAAGAACTTATTAGTAAAAAGGCCAAGAAGCAATTAGATAAGAGCATTATGATAGATTCTATATATAAAATAAATAATGGTGAAAATATTATTTATTATTCAGATTCATCATATCAAAATGAATTATCAGAAGCAGAAGTAGTTAATATAAGAAGTACTATTAAAGAACAAATTAAGAAAAATGGTAGTGTTGCAACTACAATATATGAAGAAACAGATTCACCAAATATTTGTGTAACAGATAATAAAAAAATAATAAATCATGCAGTACTTATTGTAGGTTGGGATGATGATTATCAAGCAGAAGGTTGGAAAAATAAAGGTGCATACATTGCTCTAAACTCATATGGTACAGAATTATTTGATAATGGATATATTTACATTTCTTATGATGATATTTGGGTAGAAAATGGAATGGTAGGAATATGTAAAACATCTGAAGTTGATTTTGATAATGTATATGAATATGATCCATTTGGTGCAGTAAGTGCAGTATATTCGTCTGCTCTATCAAATGAATCTATGGCTCCACAAAATCTTGAAGAAATATCAGCTATTAATATTTTTAAAAGAGATGCATCAAAATTAGAAGAATTGAAAGAAATTGGAGTTTCTTTATTTAGTTATCAAAAAGCAGAAGTATATTTTTCAGAAGATTTTGATGAAAAAACAGGATTACCAAAAAACTTCAAAAAGGTTGCTAACATGACTGATACTTTAAGTCCTGGTTTTACAACAATACAGTTTGAATCACCTATAACTCTTACAAAAGATAAATTCGCTGTATGTGTTAGATTTGTTCAAGATAATATAGAAAAAATAGCAACTGTTGCTATTGAAGGAAGAATGTCTAACAACAAATGGTGGGATAATGTTACTGGTAATGCAGGAGAATCATATTTTGTTGATGTGTTTGATCCTAATGGAAATAATATATATTGGTCTTTATCTGCAAGAACAGGAGATGATACATATCATAGAAATGCATCTATAAAAGCATATACAAGTGATGTTAAAGAAATAGAAATTTCTATAACAAGTTCTGAGTATAGTGTAAATAAAGATAAGAAAATGATTACGAGAGTGCCTGTATCAACAGATATTAATGATTTTAAAAATAAAATTACTGTTAGCGTAGATTATAAAATTATTGACAAAAATGGAAATGAAATTAATGAAGGAATAATTAAAACAGGTTATAAAATTAAGGTTCAAAATGTTGAATACCAAATAGCTGTAATAGGAGATATAAGTGGAGATGGTTTACTTAATACACTTGACTTGGCTAGAATGAGATTTCATATAGGTGAAAAGCCAGGTTATGTTTTACAGGGAATATATTTAGAAGCAGCAGATATAAGTGGAAATGGAGAAGTTAATGTAGTAGATTTAGCTAGATTTAGGAGAGATATATAAAAAAATCCAAAATATGGGGTTGACGTAATACGATAAGCAAGCTATAATATAAAAGATAAAGGAGAATGATACATGAAAAAAATAGTAGTTTCATTATTAATTGTTTTAATTTTGATATTTACTTTAAGTACTAACATTTTTGCAGCTGGCTCATTTTCAGCTAATTTAAAACCAAGTAGTACCAAAGTAAATAAAGGAGAAGAAGTAACAGTAACTTTTAAAATATCAGGGATTAATGTTGAGGGAGGAATTGCAGCAATTAAATCTACTTTAAGATTTGACTCAGATGTTTTAAGTTTAAGTAAAGATGATGTAAAAGGTTTAAATGATTGGACTGCAAGTTATACTGAAGAAAGCAAGAAATTAACTTTTGATAGAGTAAATGTTGTAACTTCAGATAGTGAGGTAGCAACTTTAAAATTTAAAGTAAATGATTCAACATCTGCTACAACAGCATCAATACAACTTGTACAAATTACAGCTGGAAATGCAGACATAGATGAAGAAGTTAAAATATCTAATATTACAACAAATATTTCAATTAGTAAATCAGGTGGAACAACAACACCAACAACTTCACCAAGTAGCTCACCAAGCAATTCGCCAAGTAGTTCACCAAGTACAGTACCAACTATTTCACCAAGTAGTTCGCCAAGTACAGTGCCAACAAACTCACCAATAAATAACAATAATAATACTAGTAATAAAACAATAATTCCAACATCAAATAATGGAAATGGCACAACAACAGCAAACAATCAAACAGGTATACCAAATGCAGGTTCTAACGATAATTATGTATTACCTTTAATAGGAATTATAGCTGTACTAGGTGTAATATCTTTTATAAATTATAAACGTATAGATAATAAATAATTTTAAATTAAATGAAAATGGCAACTCTTTAAGGAGTTGTCTTTTTTTGTTGTTTACTGTATAATCATACAAGAAAAAGTGAGGATGTTTGCATATGCCTAAAAAATTACTAATAACAGAAAAACCTAGTGTTGCAATGGAGTTTGCAAAAGCACTAAAAATAAATACTACACGAAAAAATGGATATTTGGAATCTGATGAATGGATAATAACATGGTGTGTTGGTCATTTAGTAACAATGTCATATCCAGAAAAATATGATGAGAACTTAAAGAAGTGGAGATTGGAAACATTGCCATTTATTCCAAAAGAATGGAAGTACGAAATTATACCGCAGGTTGAAAATCAATTTAATATTATAAAAGGATTAATGCAAAGGGAAGATATTTCAGAAATTTATAATGCTCGGTGACTCTGGGCGTGAAGGAGAATATATTCAAAGGCTTGTTTTTATGATGGCTAATCCTAATCCTAATGCAGAAATGAAAAGAGTATGGATAGATTCGCAAACAGAAGAAGAAATTTTAAAAGGAATTAGAGAAGCTAAAGATTTATCTGAATATGACAGTTTATCTGATTCTGCTTATTTAAGGGCTAAAGAGGATTATTTAATAGGTATTAACTTCTCAAGGTTATTATCTATAATTTTTGGTAGAAGAGTGGCAAAACAGGTTAATGAAGAACATACTTCTATTTCTATTGGAAGAGTTATGACATGTGTTCTTGGAATGGTAGTTTCAAGAGAAAGAGAAATACGTAATTTTGTTAAAACAAAATATTATAAGATATTAGGTGAATTTGGAAAAGAGGAGTTTTTTAAAGCTGAATGGAAGGCAACTGAGAGTTCTAAACTTTTTGAATCACCACTATTATATAATGAGACTGGATTTAAAAAAGAGGAGAATGCTAAAAAGTTTATTGAGTCTTTAAATGGAAAAGAGGCAATTGTTGAAAGTGTAAAAAAATCAAAACAAAAAGAAAACCCACCATTATTGTTTAATTTGGCAGAAGTTCAAAATGAATGTACAAAGAACTTTAAAATAAAGCCAGACGAAACTTTAGAGATTATTCAAGAATTATATGAAAAGAAACTAGTTACTTATCCTAGAACTGATGCTAGAGTGCTTTCAACAGCAATTGCTAAAGTTATTAAAAATAATTTGAATGGTTTGGCAAAAGGTTGCACAAATTCGGAAATACAAGAAATTTTGTCTAAGATGTCTAGTGAAAAATATTCAACTAATTTGGAGAAAACTAAATATGTAAATGATTCTAAAATAACAGACCATTATGCTATAATTCCTACTGGGCAAGGATTTGAAAATTATGAAAGTTTGTCAGATTTAAAGAAAAATGTATATATTTTAATTGTTAAAAGGTTTTTAAGCATTTTTTATCCACCAGCTGAATATAATAAGGTCGCAGTAACAGTTAAAATTGGAGAAGAAGAATTTTTTGCAAATGAGAAAATTTGTATAAATCGTGGTTATTTAGAAGTTCTTAAAGGTGAATCAGAGGAAAAAGAAAGCAATATAGAGTTATTAAATAATTTGAAAAAAGGAGAGAAACTTAATATAAATACTTTGGTGACAAAGGAAGCTGAGACTTCACCTCCAACTCGATATAATTCAGGTTCAATGATTTTAGCAATGGAAAATGCAGGTAAACTTATCGAGGATGAGTCACTTCGAGAGCAAATAAAGGGTGCTGGAATTGGAACAAGTGCTACACGTGCAGAAATCATGAGAAAACTTGAACGAATAAGTTATATTGCAATTAATCCTAAAACACAGATTATTACTCCAACTGAAAAGGGAGAGGCTATATATGATGTTGTACTTACTTCTATGCCAGATATGCTAAATCCAGAACTTACTGCTAGTTGGGAAAAGGGATTAGACATGGTTGCAAAAAAGGAAATAGAGCCAGATGTGTTTATGGAAAAATTAGAAAAATATATACGTGGAAAGATTGGAAAACTTGTTATTCCAATGTAATGTAAAAAGGCTGTCATTAAATAAATGACAGTCTTTTATATATTTTTTAGTTCATTAATCATTTTTAGCACGAAATCAATTTTCTCTGGGCTTAATTTTTCTATTTTTTCTGATAACTCTAAATGTTTTTTTAAAGAAGAATTACTAATAAAATCTTTATAAAGCAAATTTGGAGTTATTCCAAGAGTGTCCATGTATTTAATAAGGGTTTGTGTTTTTATTCCGCCATTTCCATTTTCAATTCTTGAAATATATTTTAAGGAAATATTTAATTTTTCTGATAATTGTTCTTGTGTAAGATGATTTTCAATTCTATGTCTTTTTAATATTTTTCCAAAAACTTTATCAATTTCTAATTTTGAAACAGAATTCATTTCTTCCTCCTTATTTTTTACTTGTCTATGAGTTGGTTTCAAGTCACTTATGAATGTATACTATAAGTATAACAATTTGAATTAATAAACTGAACAAACTAATAATGAGAACCTTTTATATAATAATATGCTGGAATATCAAAGAAAATTCCAAAAATCTTTAAAAATATGTAGCATTATTAGTTCTATGGAATTTTCATAAAAAATATTCATTTTTTCATAAAAATAATTTTATAATACAAATTTTTCCAACTAGTACTTAGAGTTTGTGAAAAAAGTCAAAATAAGTCTAACGATTAATATTGAATTTAAAATATATACATGATATATTTCTATTAATTTATTTTATTCTTAGGGGAGTTCACCCAAAATTTCCAAATAAAAAATAATATTAATAGGAGAGTGATGCTTATAGAAGTAAAGAGAAAGATATTACCAACGAGTGATTATGCTTTTAAAAAGATTTTTGGAAGTGCTGGTAATGAAGATATAACAAAAGATTTATTAAATTCTATACTATTAAAGAAAGTAAAAAATATAGAATTAGACTGTAATCCAATATTAGAAAAAAATATATATAGTGGAAAAACTGTAGTACTAGATATAAAAGCAAGACTGAATAATGAAAGTTTATGCAATATCGAGATGCAAATAGCGAGTCAAAAACATATTGTAAAAAGAATGCTGTATTATTGGAGTAAGCTATATTCATCAGAAATAGGAGAAGGAGAAGAATATAGAAAATTAAAGAAAACGATATCAGTATTAATAGCAGATTTTGAATTAGATATAT
>CANCZH010000074.1 GCA_947382445.1 uncultured Clostridium sp.
AGTATATGTCTGGGTCTTTGGTTCTTATGCAAAGAAAAAACAAACTGAAGGTAGTGATATTGATATTATTGTGAGAACAGAAGATGTTCTTGGGGGATTCAAAATAGTGGAAGTAAAATTTGCATTAGAAGAGGCGTTAGAAAAGCCAGTTGATATTATAACAACTGGGAGTATAAAAGGATCATTATTAGAGGATGAGGATTTAGAAGAAGTTTTAATATATAGTAAAATTTAATATATATTATATAAGGTAATATTCAATTTTAAAACCGTAATTTGTCTAGTAGGAGTAAACAAGTGAAATATTTAAAAGTAGTAGAAGGATTTAAATCAAATGCAGGAGATTTTGAATATAAAATTAATGAAGTAAATGTTGCAAATAATTGGAATCCTAATGCTAATAGTCCAAAAGAAATGGGTGGATTTAATTTTTCAAATGAAGAAAATATATTAAGATGGTTAGCAAGAGGAACAGTCATATATGATGTTATATTGCCAGAAGATGCTGAAATTATTAAGATAAATCACCAATCAACTCCGAATGGTGTGTTTAGAAGTAATAAGATAATTTTAACGAATCCTAGAAAAATAACTGATAAACTTGCATTAGAATTGTATTATAAATCAAAATTTCCAGAAAGAACTTATTATAAAGCGTTAGCTGGAGTAGTTATTAGAAGTTTAACTAGAACAGCTGATCAAATTATTAGAGATAAAATTAATAAAGATAATATTGATGAGGCAATATCAGAGTATGAAGATTTTTATTGTCCATCAAAAGAAGAAAGACCAAAAGATTATGCAAATTACTGCAAATATTTGAATATATTAAAGGATATAAAAAATAATTAAACAAGTTATAAATTGTAAAATAAAAAAACAGCATTAGTGCTGTTTTTTCATTCAAATCGTTTTATAATCTAGGCAACTTTTATGCCTGTGTCAATAATTTCTTTTACAAAGTAATCAGTGATTTCCTCAAAATCTTTTTTCTTTATAGGATGAGGTTCTATTCTAGCATCAATATCCCAAGTCATTCCCATTAATTTAGCCATGCAATCATAAATATCATCAAAATCATCGGAAATAACAGCAATATCAATATCGCTATTTTCATTTTCAGTACCTTTGGCATATGACCCAAATAAGATAATTGCTGTTACATTATAATGTTTTTTAATTTCTTCTGCAAATTTATTTATTGTATTTAAAATATCTTTATTTATTGTTCTTTCAACCATTTTTGTACCTCCCCAATATTTTTTACTTGTTCAGCAGTATATTCGTTTGTACATTTTTCTTTGAAACTTTTCTTGTAGTCATCATATCTAGCACTTATATTAAAAGTATTAATTACTTGTATTTTTTCTCTTATTTCAATTGGAACATCTAAATTAGCTTTTTGAGAAAGCAATATTAAATTATGGATTTTAGGTGCTACTGGATTTTCAGGATTATTTTTAGCATATAAACCTTTTAATAATTTTTCTATTACTAAATGACCTAAAAATAAGCACCAAGTATTTTTATTGTTTTCAAATAATATTTTCATTGTATCAAAATCATTATCGCTACTTTCAAGCCAATATTTCATTAAATCTATATTATCCATATTTTTAGTGTTCCCTCCTTTTTGTCTATCATTATAAAATTTTAACATTATATTTATAAAAAAAATAACTTCATCAGCCTTATAACTGATGAAGTCTATCTCATACGGATTCGTATAAGACTATTCTGGTGAGCCAGGAGGGATTCGAACCCCCGACCCCGCGCTTAGAAGGCGCGTGCTCTATCCAACTGAGCTACTGACCCATGAGACTTATATAGAATAACATTTTTATCTATTTTTGTCAATACTTTTTATTTTAATTTTTAAAATTGTTTTTAGTTAAATAAAAAGATACTTTATATAAGTAATTATTTTCTTACTCATATAAAGTACCTTTTCTCCTTTTGTGCTTCTTTTTTTAAACTCATAAAATTTCTTCTACTATATCATTTAACGTAATCGGTGTAACTTTGTTTGTTGTAAGAATATTAAGTATATTATCTATTACAGTTTCATCATTTGTTAAATTGTATATATTATTTTTCTCCTTCAATTTTTTCTTTCCTAAATATTCTCTTTTTACAATTTCAATTCCGTATAAATTTGATTTTTTAGTAATACTTTCTTTGTTCGTTTTTGCAATTTTGTAATATTCTAATTCTATATGGTTACTATTACTTTCTGCAAGTTCATCTTTATTAAGCACTATTCCCGCATAAAATTTTTTCATTCTTCCTCCTTACCTATACAAATATAGTGGCATTTTGTTTATATGTCAAGAGTTTTTGTATGATTGTATTCGGCAATTTTCGACATGTCTTTGGTGTAACTACTGATTTATTCACAAAAATAGAAGGAGTATATTTATTCCTTTTATAGAATTTTTTTCTATTTTTTCTTTTTTTGTCATTATTATATACTTCCTAGTGTAGCTTCTATTTCAATTTTTTTGTTATTTCTTTTTAATGTTAATTTTACTTTTTCTCCAACATTTTTTTGATATATATATTCTTTTAGGCCATTCATTGTTGTAATTTCCAAATTGTCTATTTTTTCTATGATGTCTCCTGGTAATAAGTTGCTATTTTTTAATGGTCCTGTTTTATCTATTTCTGCTATATATATTCCTTTTTCAAAGTTTATATTTGAGCTTAGGTATGGTATTACTTCTTTATCATATCCTGATATTCCTAGATACGGTTCTTCAAATTTTCCTGTTTGTATTAATTTGTTTAGTATTGGTTTTATTATGTTTATTGGTATTGCAAATCCTATTCCTTCTGCATCTTCTATTTTTACTGTTGTTATTCCTATTATTTCTCCTATTTGATTTATTAATGGTCCTCCGCTATTTCCTTGATTTATTGTTGCATCTGTTTGTATTAAGCCTTCCATATATGTTTTTTTATTTTCTTCTTCTAGTCTTATTGTCCTGTTTGTTCCACTTATTATTCCTGATGTTACCGTTCTTTGTAGTTCATATCCTACTGGATTTCCTATTGCATATACGTTTTGTCCTATTTTTATGTTTTCAGAATTTCCTAATGTCGCTACTGGTAAGTCTTTTAAATTTATTTTTATTATTGCTAAGTCTAAGTCCTTGCTTGCCCATACTACTACTCCATTATCTGTTATTCCATTTTTCATTGTTATGTAGCAAGTACTGTATTTATCTCCTGCTACATGCTGGTTTGTTAGAATATATCCCTCTTTTGCTATTATTACTCCGCTTCCTAACCCTAAATTTTCTGTGCTATTTTCTAAAAATATTGTTGTTCCTGTGTTCTTTATTTTTGAAATTCCTACTATGCTTTCTACCTGAGTTTCTAGCATATCTTCTAATTGAATTGTATCTTCTTTTTGATAGGATAGTTTTGTTCCTACTACTTTTTCAGAGTATGTGTATTTTCTATTATCTAAAAATAAAGTATATGCTATTATTGTAAATAGCGAAACTAATATTATAATTGCAAATAATATATAAATATTTTTGTTTCCTTTTGTTTCCATTCCATACATAAAATTCACCCATCTTTATATTTGCCAAATCTGGTAAATATATACTTCTATTTTATTTTTAAATATTTTTTACTTTTTTGTTTGAAAAAATGTTTTTATGATATATAATGCAAATAAAAAAATAGGATGTATTTTAATATGAACAAAGATTTTTACGATTTTACATATTCTCAAAAGTCTATTTGGGATGAAGAAAACTTTTTTAAGAAGAGTCCACTTAATAATATTGCTGGATTTTTAGTTATTAATGAAGAAGTTGATTTTAAAAAATTAAAGAAATCAATTTTGCGTTTTATTAAAAATAATGATAATTGTAGAATAAAATTAAAACAGGTTGATGATTTGTCTTGTGTGCAATATTTTGAACCTTTTTATGACCAGGATATAGAGTTTCTTGAACTTCCTGATGCTTCTGCTGCAAAAAATTTAGTTAAGGCTCTTGTTAATATTCCTTTTAGGTTATTTGATTCATATTTATTTGAATTTAAGATTTTTAAGTTTCCAAATAATCATGGTGGTTTCTTGATTAATGCTCACCATTTGGTTTTTGATGCTTGGTCTTCTGGCATTCTTATAAATCAAATTATGAATGATTATCAAGAACTTACTGATTCTGTACCAACTTTTTCTTATATTGATTATATCGAGTCTGAAAAGTCGTATATTAAAAGCAACAGATTTGCTAAAGATAAGGAGTTTTGGGAAAATTCTTTTAAGACAATTCCATCTCCTATTACTTTACCTGAATCTATAAAAAATTATAATTCAAGCATTTCTTCTTTTTCAAAGAGGAAAGATTTTACACTTTCTAAAAGAGCTTTAGCTAAGATAAATTCTTTTTGTAGAGAAAAAAATTTGTCTCTTTTTGCGTTTTTTATGAGTGTATATTCTATTTATTTAGCTCGTATTAATAATGTTACTAATTTTGCGCTTGGTACTCCTGTGCTTAATAGAACTAATTTTCAAGAGAAAAATACTAGTGGTCTTTTTATTTCCACTATTCCTTTTTGCGTTAATTTAGATTGGAATTCTTCTTTTGATGATTTTTCTACATATATTGCAACACAGACTATTTCTAGTTTTAGGCATCAGAA
The DNA here is from genome assembly GCA_947382445.1 of uncultured Clostridium sp. Next base: position 4,666 of record CANCZH010000074.1, read on the forward strand.
GTATCCTTATAAACTTTTGCTTGAAGATGTTCGAAAAAAGAATAGTGATGTTTCTACATTATATAATGTTCTTCTTTCTTATCAGAATGCAAGAGCTACAAATAATTCTAGTCTTGATTATACTTCTCAATGGATTGCTCCATCTGCTATTTTTAATGATTTGCAGATTCATATTCATGATATTAATGATAGTGATACTTTAATAATTTCTTATGATTATAGAATTGCTAAATATACTGAAAAATCTATTGTAGAAACACATAATAGAATTTTAAATATTGTTAATCAAATTATTGATTCTGAAAATATTAAACTTTGTGATTTAGAAGTTGTTACAAATACTGAAAAAACTTCTTTACTTTCTATGTGCTCTAATACAAAGAAATATTATCCAAAGAATAAATCTATTCAATATTTTATAGAACAACAAGTTCTAAGAACTCCAGATAAGGTTGCTGTTACTTGCAATGGTGTTAGTTTAACTTATAAAGAATTAAATGAAAAGGCTAATAGTTTGGCTTATCATTTAAGACATTTAGGTGTTTTGCCTAATACTTTTGTTGGTATTTTGCAAAAAAGATCAGTAGAAATGTTTGTTAGTATTTTGGCTGTTTTGAAATCTGGTGGAGCTTATTTACCTTTGGATTTTAATTATCCGAAAGATAGAATTTCATATATGCTTGAAAATAGTGAAGCTAAAATTGTTTTGACTGAAGATTGTCTTTCTAATATAGTCCCTGATGGTATTTCTAAAGTTATTGTTGATTTGTCTGATAGTAATATTTTTGAGAAAAATACTACTAATCTTGAGTGTGTAAATAAGGGTAGTGATACTTGCTATATTATTTATACTTCTGGTTCTACTGGAAAACCAAAGGGTGTTAAGTTGAAACATCAAAATATTAATAACTTTATTTTAGGTATGTGTGATAAGATTAATTTTTCAAAAAGTAAAACTATTGTATCTGTTACTACTATTTGTTTTGACATCTTTGTTTTAGAGAGTCTTTTACCTCTTCAAAATGGCTTAACTGTCATTTTGGCAAATGAGGAAGAACAGAATAGTCAGGTTTTGCTTAATGAGCTTTGTTTGAAAAATAAGGTTAATATTATTCAAACTACTCCATCTCGTATGAAAAAATTGACTGCTGATGTTGAGTATTGTAGTTATTTTAAATATATTACTGATATTTTAGTTGGTGGCGAAGCTTTTCCAAATACTTTACTTGAGCATTTGAAAAAAGTTGCTCATACTAATAATACTAAAATATATAATGTTTATGGTCCAACTGAAACTGCTGTATGGTCTACTGTTAAAAACTTAACTAATACTAGTGTTATTAATATTGGTAAGCCTATTTCTAATACTTCTGTTTATGTTTTAGACCCTGCAACTTGCCGCTTATTACCTAAAGGTATGGTTGGTAATTTGTTTATTGGTGGTAGTGGTGTTTGCGCTGGCTATCATAAACGAGATGATTTGAATGAAACTTTATTTATAAAGAATAAGTATAACTCAAGAGAGATTATTTATAATACAAATGATTTGGCTAAAATTAATTCTTCTAATGAAATTGTTCATTTAGGTAGAGCTGATTTTCAGGTTAAAATTCGTGGTTATAGAATTGAAATTGGTGAAATTGAAAACAGAATTTTAGAATATCCTGGTATAGTTGAAACTACTGTTGTTGCTCAGAATTCTAATTTCTTAATTTGTTATTATGTATCTAAAAAGGATATTATAATTTCAGAATTAGTTTCTTTTTTACTAGAAGATTTGCCAAATTATATGATTCCAGCTTACTTTGTCAAATTGGATAAACTTCCATTGACACCTAATGGAAAAGTTGATAGAAAGGCTCTTCCTAAACCTAAGTTGGATGAGAATGAAAAAATTGTTGTTGCTTCAACTGATACTGAAAAACTACTTGAAAAAAATATTTTAGAGATTTTAAATAATAGTTTGAAAAGTGTTGATATTAATACTCCTTTTATTTCTTTGGGATTAGATTCACTTAGTATTGTTCAACTTCAATCTATGCTTTTGGGGTATAATTTGAATTTGACTACTCAAACTTTTTATAAGTATCCAACTATAAAATCTTTGGCTCATTATATTGATAGTAATGATTCTTTGTCAGAAGAAACTGCTTTTGAACTTTCTTCTGAATTTATGCATGATGATGATGAAATTGTTTCTAAGTCTTCTGATGATGCTCTTGGAAATGTATTTTTAACTGGAGCTAATGGTTTTATTGGTGTTCATGTTTTAAATGAATTGCTTACAACAACTAATAGTACTGTTTATTGTTTGGTTAGAGGTGCTAATTTAGATTTTTCTAAGAAAAGATTGTATTCTTCTTTTAAATTCTATTTTAATCAAGATTTAGAAGAAACTTTTCCTAATAGATTTGTTATATTAAATGGTGATATTTCAAATTCTAGTTTAGGTCTTTCTGATGAAGATATGGATTTATTAAAGAATAATGTTTCAACTGTTATTCATACTGCTGCTATTGTTAAACATTATGGTAATTTTAATGAGTTTAAACAGATTAATATTAATGGTACTAAAAATATTGTTGATTTTTCTTACAAAAATCATTTTAGATTTATACATATTTCTTCAATAAGTGTTTCTGGTAATTATTTATTGAAAGAACAAAATAAGTCTGTTGATTTTTCTGAAAATAATTTGTATATTGGTCAGCATTATACTGAAAATGTGTATGTTAATAGTAAACTTGAATCTGAAAATATTGTTTATAATTATATGAAAAAGGGATTACGTGGTAAGGTTTTAAGAATTGGTATTCTTTCTGGTAGACGAAAAGATGGTTTATTTCAAGAGAATATTTCTGCTAACGCTTTTTATGGAAGAATTAAATCTTTTGTCACTCTTGGTGCTATTTCTAAGAACTTATTGCCTCAAAAAATTGAGTTTACTCCGGCTGATGATTGTGCTAAAGCTATTGTTTTATTATCTAAAACTAGTCAATTGGATAATAAGATTTTCCATTTGTATAATCATAATTTAGTTTCTTTAAGAATGGT
>CANCZH010000075.1 GCA_947382445.1 uncultured Clostridium sp.
TTGAATGTTGATTTACTTATTATTGATGATTTAGGAACAGAAACTATGAATAGTATGAAATTTACTGAATTATTCACTATTATTAATACTAGACTTTTAAATCAATCTTCTAAAATTACAAAAACTATTATTTCTACTAATATGGACTTAAAAGATATTTTTAATGTTTATAATGAACGTATTGGTTCCCGTATAGTTGGTAATTATAATATTTGTAGGTTTTTCGGAGATGATATTAGGTTAAAAAAATAAAATTGTATATATCAATATATACAATTTTATTAATTATATTATTTTAATTTAATAATAAAAAATATACATGCATTATATTTCTAGTGCATGTACATTTTTTATATTGTTATATTTTTTTACATCATGTCTTTGCATTCTTCTGATATTTTCTCTACACTTACAACTTTTCCTTCATTTGTTCTCATTAATGTAACTCCTTGTGTAGATCTTCCTAAAATGCTTATTTCCTTAACATTTAATCTTATTATTGTTCCTGTATCTGTAATCATCATTATATCATCTTCGTCATTTACTACTTTGATTCCTACTACATCGCCAGTTTTTGGCGTTATTTTGTAAGTTATAACTCCTTTTCCACCTCTTATTTGTACTCTGTATTCATCAAGTTCTGTTCTTTTTCCAAATCCATTTTCTGTAATTGCAAGTAGTGTAGACTTACTGTTTTGTATAATTGACTCCATTCCTATCACTTCATCATCTGCATCTAGTCTAATTCCTATTACACCTTGTGATACTCTACCACATGAACGTACGTCTTTTTCATCAAATGTTATACACATTCCTTTCTTAGTAACAAGAACTACATTATCTTCACCATCTGTTAATCTAACTCCTATTAGTGAGTCATCTTCTTTTAGTGTTATCGCTTGTAATCCTGTTTTTCTAGATGAATTATATTCTATTAAAGGTGTTTTCTTAATTATTCCTGATTTAGTTGCAAATAATAAGTATTTACCTTCAGCAAAATTTTGTATTGGCATTATTGCAGATACTTTTTCATCTGCATCTAGGCTTAATAAGTTAACTATCGCTGTTCCTTTTGCTGTTCTTCCTGATTCTGGAACTTCATATCCTCTTAGTCTATATAATTTTCCTTTATTAGTGAAAAATAGCAATGTATCATGAGACGATGCTGTAAATATTTCTTTTACAAAGTCATCTTCTCTTGTTGTCATTCCTGTAATTCCTTTTCCGCCTCTTCTTTGGCTTTTGAAAGTATCTATTGGTTCTCTTTTTATATAACCAAATCTTGTTAAAGCAATAACAACTTGTTCTTCTTTAATCAAGTCTTCCATATTTAACTCGCCTTCAGCTGCAATTATTTTTGTCTTTCTTTCATCTCCAAATTTGTCTTTCATTTCTAAAAGTTCTTCTTTAATTATGTCATATACTAATTTATCACTTGCTAAGATTTCTTTTAATCTTGCAATTAATTTCATTAATTGCTGATATTCTTCTTCTATTTTTTCTCTTTGTAATCCTGATAAACGTTTTAATTGCATATCTAGTATAGCTTGAGCTTGTATTTCTGTTAGTCCAAATCTTTCCATTAATCTTTCTTTTGCATCATCATATGCTGAACGAATAATTTGGATAACCTCATCAATGTTATCTATTGCAATTTTTAATCCTTCTAATATATGAGCTCTTGCTTCTGCCTTGTCTAGTTCAAATTTTGTTCTACGTAATACTACTGCTTTTCTATGGTCTATATAGTTTATTAAACAGTCTTTAAGTGTTAGTATTTTTGGTTCTCCATCTACTAATGCAAGCATTATTACTCCAAATGTTATTTGCATTTGTGTATTTTTATATAATTGGTTTAATACTACTTGAGCATTTGCATCTCTTTTAAGTTCTATAACGACTCTAACCTTGTGTTCTCTATCAGATTCATCTCTGATATCTGATATTCCATCTATTTTCTTATCTCTTGCTAGAATTGCTATATTTTCTATTAATCTTGCTTTATTTACTTGATATGGAAGTGCAGAAACTATTATTCTTCTTTTATTTCCAGCCATTTCTTCTATTTCGGCTTCTGCCCTTACTGTTATTTTTCCTTTACCTGTACTATAAGCTTCTTTAATTCCTTCTCTTCCTAAAATAATTCCTTCTGTCGGAAAATCAGGTCCTTTTATAACTTGCATTAAGTCTTCATTAGTAACATCATCTTCATCTATTACCTTAATTGCTCCATCAATAACCTCTGATAAATTGTGTGGTGGTATATTAGTTGCCATACCTACTGCAATTCCTGAAGAACCGTTTATTAATAGTGCTGGTACTTTTGCTGGTAATACAATTGGCTCTTGTAATCTATCATCATAGTTTGGCATAAAATCTACTGTATTTTTCTCAATGTCAACAAGCATTTCTTCTGCAATTTTTTCCATTCTTGCTTCTGTGTATCTCATTGCAGCAGCTCCGTCACCATCAATTGAACCAAAGTTTCCATGTCCATCAATCATTGTATATCTTTGTGAAAAGTCTTGAGCTAGTCTAACCATTGCATCATATACTGATGAATCTCCATGTGGGTGGTAACGTCCTAGAACAGAACCTACTGTGTTTGCACATTTTCTATATGGTTTATCTGATGTAATACCATCTTCATACATAGAATACAAAATTCTTCTATGTACTGGTTTTAGTCCGTCTCTAACATCTGGTAATGCACGTGAAACAATAACACTCATTGCATAATCAACATATGCTGTTCTCATTTCTGCTTCAATGTCTCTTTCGATTATTCTTTCTTCTTGTGTTTTTTCTTCTTGCTTGTCCATTTTAAAACCTCTTTTCTTTTCTCTTAATTCTCTTGTATTATACTAAACACTAAGAAAATATGCAAGTTTTTTGAGATTTATTTTATCTTTTCTAGTAGTTCTTTCTCTAAATCGCTCATGTTCTCAATATTGCCTTTTTCTTTTATAAATTTTTGTATTTTTTCTAGGTTTCTAGCTTCATTTATTGTTTCTTCTACTATCTTTTTTTGAGTTAGCTGTTGTTTTATTTTCTTCATTGTTTTTTCCATTTCTTCATAATTTTGTTCTTTATATTGTTGCTTCCACTCATTACAGTATTCACTTAATTTTTCTAAACTGTATGTTGTTTCTTTATATTTATCTTCTATTCCTTTTTCAATATTATTTAAGATTTCTTTTTTACCTGTTTTTATTAAATTAACTGTACTTTTACTTATTTTTTTCTTATTCAATAACTTTTTTAATACTGTATCTATTACATCTGATATTCCATCTAGTAGTCCATCTTTTTGTATTACTCTTTTTACTTGTTCCATTGTTTCAAATTCTCCTGTAAATACACCTACTATACTTTTTCCTACATCTTCTAGTTTATCTATTACTTCTTGAACACCATCTGCAAATCCCTCTTCTATAAATTTGTCTTTTACTTCAATAACGTCATCTTCTATAAAATCTGGTAATATTGCTCTTAGTCCATATTCAAGTGCATTATTGGCTATACTTACAATTGTTGTTTTTATGTTATTTTCTTGTTTATTAGTTAATTCTATATCCATTTATTTCTCCTACTATAAATTTATTTTTTTAAAATCTATTTTTTTATATTTGATTTTTTGATTTTTTTCTATTTCTTGATTTCTTATAAAATATGGTATCTTCTCCAATATATTTATTTTTAATTTGTCTTTTAGTTTTTGAGTTTGACTTAATATTATTGTAAATTTATCTTTGTCTATTTTCCAATTATTAAAATATATTTTTAATAGATTTATTGATATCTCAATATTTTTTAAAGTATTTTCTACTACAAAAAATATTGTATCTGTTTTTTCTAATATTTTTTTGTGTATCTCAAAAAAACACTCTGATGATGTATTTATTATTATATATTGATATCTTATTTTCAATTTTTCAATTATTTGTTCAATTTCATATGTAGTAATTTGTTCATTTATTTTGAATAATATATTTCTTCCAGACAGTATACTTAAATATTTACTTTTGTTTATTATGTGATTTTCTATTTTTAAGTTTTTTTCTTCTTTATTTTTTATATTTAATAAAGTATGAATATTTTGATTTAATATATCAAAATCTATTAATAATATTTTTGTTTTTCTTTTTTCTAATTGTTTTGCTAATGATATTGAAAAGATCGCTTTTGTTTGCTCATTATTTCCTGTAATTGATATTATTTTATTGTTAATATCTATATTTTTTTGTTTTGATATATATTTACTCATATATTTAAAATAATTTTTTATTTTATTATCTTCTTTTATTTTTTCTTGCTTTTCTATTTTTCTCTTTAAATTTTCTATTTCATTTTTAAGTTTTTGAGTATATTCATCTTCATCTTTTTTTATTATCTTGTAGATTTCTTCCACAGAAACTTCACCATTTGTGAATATTTTATATACACCTTTTTGTAATAAAATTTCTTCTTTTTTCGTTGATTTTTCAACAAATAATATTATTTTTATTTGGTTTATTTTGTCAATAAAGTTTTCTATTCTTTCCCCTGGTAAATTTTCATTTAATAATAAAAAGTCTATTTCTTTATTTTCATTAATATATTCTATTACTGCTTCTTGGTATAATAAGTCATTTGAAATTACTTTAATATCTTCGTGCTTTCTTAATTCATTATTTACATTTTCATTCATTAATGCTGTTAAAACTTTTTTTATATTTTTCACCTCTAAACTAAATTTTTTTCATTTTCAGAACAGTCTATTTTTACTAAAATATGACTTTGGTCTATGAACATCATGCATTCTCCTTTTTTTAATGATCTTATTTCTACTTTTTCTTTTTCAGAGAGATTACTATATTCTGCTAATACTTTTATATTTTCTTCTTCCATTGAAAAAAAGGCTTTTATACATGAATTGTTTAATATACTTTTTCCGTATGTTCCATTTTCTAAGCTAAACAAATCTGATACATCTTGTGTTATAGCTACACTTGTTCCTGAATATTTTCTAATTGTTTTAAATATTTTATATATAAAGCTTGCTACTTCTTTGTTTGATGTTACTCCTATTAGTCTCCATATTTCATCAAGATATATAGATTTCTTTACATTTCTGTCTTTCTTTATTAAATCCCAAAATAATTCTGTAAAAATCCACATCCCATATTTTAAATTATCTTCTCCAAGTTCATATATATCTGCAATTATTAGTTTGTTTTTAATTTCAATACTAGTATGATTATTAAAAAAACTTAATGAACCTTTTACAAATGGATGTAATTGCATTTTATATTTTTCTGTTCTTTTATCTTTACCTAATATTTCATAGAAATCTTCTAATATTGGCATTTCGCTTGAATCTTTGAATATTGGTTTTATTTCTATTCTTTCTTTATTTTCTTCTTTATATAAACTCTTGTCATCAAACGTTATTTGTTTTTGATTATATGTTTCTATTATTTTTTCTTCTAATAATGCTTTTTCTTCTTCATTTAATTCTCCGAAAACTAATCCAAAAAATCCTAATAATTTTTGAATTTTAGTTGCTAAGTATCCTTTATTTTCTTCTATTGATTCTTCTCTAATATCAAATATATTTATGTATGTATTAGATGATGGGCCTATTTTGAATATTGTTCCATCTAAATTTTCACATATTTTTTGATATTCTCTTTCTGGATCTATTACGTATTGTTCTATTCCTACTAACCAGTTCCTTAATATTTGTAATTTTGTAAAAAATGACTTTCCTGCTCCACTTGCTCCAAAAATACATAGGTTGCCATTTTTATATTTTTCTCTATTGAACCTATCTACAAATATTAATGAATTATTATAAATATTATTTCCGATTAGTATTCCTTCTTCATCAAATATTGATGAAGAAATAAATGGGTATGTTCCTACTAACCCACTTGTTAGTATATTTCTTTTACTTGCATTTTTTATACTGTATTCATTTTGGAAAAATGGCATACATGCAAAAAATACTTGTTCTTGCCTAAAATTTGCTCTTCGTGTTTGTATTCCATTGCTTTGAAGAATTCCTTCTACATTATTTAAAATAGCTTCTAATTCATTTGGAGATTCTGCGTAAATATCTATGTATATATATAATAAATATAAATCTTCATTATTTATTTGCATTTCTTTTCTTATATATTTTGCATCATCATATGTATATTGTGCTATATCTATATCTTGTATATTTTCTTTTGTATTTTTTAAATCTACTCCAACATTTCCTATATGATATGTTAAATCTCTTATTGTTTTATATTTGTCCTTTTTTTCATAAAAAATTGATATATTCATATTTATATTATTTGATATTATATTTTTTAATATTATTTCTTTGTATTCTCTGTAATAGTCAACACAAATTAGACCTGCGTAATATGTTCCATCTATTTCTATATATTTGGGATTACTTTCATTTATATAAGCTGGAGCAATATAATTTTTTTCTTCTATTTGAGCCTCCTCTAATTTTTAAGATTTTTTCTGTGATTAAAAAATGAATATAATATATCTATTGTTTCTTTTTTTTCTATTTCATAAATAAAATTTCCACATCTTGATAGTGTTTCTTTTATTTTAAAATATTTTTCGTTTAAATTTTCTATAATAATTTTTTCTAAATTATAGTTTGGATTATTGTTTTGATATTCATCATTTTGATGAATTATGATATAAAAATTTTTTGATGATGATTTATTTTCTGAATTAATCTTTTTTATATATTCAATATATTTTTCATATATTAAATTTGCTTTTGTATCTTTTTGTTTTTTCTCTTGTTCAAGATAAAAAAAATGTTTTTCTAGATTTTCTTTTTTGCTTTGAATTAAAATTTGTAGATTAAAATTACATGTTTTTAAAAAAATTTTGTATGAATTTAAAATTGATTCTTTCTCCAATTCTGACTTTAATTCATAATTAATTGGAATGACTTTAATAATTTTGATATATTTTTCATTTTTTAATTTTATAATTCCTTTTTCTTTTATTTCTTTTATTGGAATTATTGTTTGTACAGTATTTTCTTTCGTTTTTCTTATTTTTTATTACCTCCTTTGTTTTTATGATACGCCGGAAGTACTGCTTTGTCAACGCTTTTCGTATATCAAAAATCGACAGTGCCCGAAAATTTTTGTCGATATTTTTTACTTTTTATTTTATATTGTATTTTTAAAATTTTTTTGAATATTTTTTTTAGTTTTGTTCATAATAATATTATAAAATTTATATTAGTTGAATCAAGAATATTTTTAGTTCTTTTTATAGGATTAGACTTATTTCAATTATGATTAAATTTGGCTTAATATATTTTAGGTCATATTTAGTCTAAATACGGATTATAATATTTGTTTTTTGAGCTATTTTTATATTGTATATGGTTTTAAAAATAGGTATTATAGTTTAGATTAAGAGTGTTTTAATATTTCTACTGGTTGTTATTAGTCTTCAATTTTAAGACGAATATGGCTAGAAAGAAGTGTTTCTATATTCGAGTAACTGATTCTTTTTAGTGGTATAGGGCTTATTTATGCAGAAATGTATATTAGGTTTGACTACTATTTTAAAGGGTCTGAGCTGATTATTAATATAAGTTTTATCGCTAAGAGGCTAGTTCTTTTTGAACTAGCCTCTTATT
>CANCZH010000076.1 GCA_947382445.1 uncultured Clostridium sp.
TTGTTATATTTTGTCTATTTTTATTTTGCTCTTTTTTAGGTAAAATATACAAAAAGGTTTTATAATATTTTAATTTAACTCTTCTGTTTTATATAATTCTATTACTGTGCCTAAATCTCTTGCAAATTCTCTAAGCATCACAATTTTTATATTTATCTCTTTTCCTCTACAATAATCTTCTAATACTCTTTTTAATTGTTTCATAAATTCATATTCAACTTTTAAAGTTTCCGAATTTTTTCTTGCCCTATCTATTAGCATTTCTTTTATTCTTACAATATCTTCATTACTTGCACATGTAATTCTTTGAAACATTCTGTATGCATCATAATATTTAAATATTGGAAATTCCATACATTCACTATCAAATCTATCATAAAACATTTCCATTTTGATAGGAATGCACCTAAATATACTATCTGCTTTGTCTTTATACATTTTTTCTTCTAATTTATTATTTAAGTTTTCAAAATGTTTTAGTACTTCTTCTATTTCTGGACCTGTTTCATTTATTCCAACTCTTGATAATTCTTCTTCAACATTATCACAGTATTGCGAATTTTGAACTGCCTTATTCATTCCATCTATAAATAACTGTTTTGTTTGTACAAGGTCATTTGCTATTAATCCTCTTTTTATAAAATAACTAAAATATGAAAATAGTTTTACTATTTCTATTAATTGCAATTTTCCATTCTTAACATCTTCTAGTACTTCATTTATTACTCCTGGAAATTGTTCATCTGATATTTTCCAATATTCTTCTGTTAATAAACGTTTATATCCAGGTAGTTTCTCTGTATCAATTGTATTTATTATAGCATCCATATCTTTTTTTAGTGCTTTCATATCAAAAATTCTGGTTCTTACATATATTTCTATAAATTTAAAAAATCTATATTCTGATTTAAAGTTAAAATAATAGTTGTTATCAAATTCTTTAATATAGAATTGTCTATTATCCATCAAAACTCTTGAAGATACTAGTATTGCTCTATATTCTTCATTACTTTGAATATTTATAAATTTATTTTTAGTTATTTTACCAGCTTTAATTTCAAATGATACTGCTATCGTAAATATAAGCATTGTCTGTAATACTCTTAATTTAGTATTTGGATATGCTTTATTTACATTTTCAAATATTTTCTTAAAATCATTTAATGCATGTTTTAAAATTCTTAAATTCCTTGTACCACTTTTATTAAATGTAGAAATTATAAGGTTAGTATTCTCTCTTAAAAATCTTATTAAATCTGGATTGTTTTCAAATCTTAACAGTAATCCATTTATTATATAATTGAATTTAGGTGCATATTCAAATGTTTCACCTATCAATTTTTCTTTTATTCTCTCATAATCATTTGCATTATCAAAAACATATTCTATTTTGTCTCTTATCTTTTCAACCATTGGTTTTTCATCTGTTTTCGCAAGATCATCTTGCTTATCTAAAAGATATGTTGCTATAAATGTTTTCATTTCTATATTAGAACTTTTGAATTTTGTTGCTAATTCTTTTTCATTACATATAATTATTGTTTTTATATGGTCATGTTCAACAAAGTTATTAATGTATCCTAAAATATCAACAACATCAACATTTGCTCTTTCCAAATCATCAAAACATAGTACTTTATCATCTGTTGAAAAGAACTTTTCGTAATCTACTTTTTCTCCATTTTTAGTTACTCCAAAGAAATTGGCCATGTCTAAACCAGTCTTAGCATATTCAGGGATATTTGTTTGTCCATGTGAATCCATATATTTTTTTAGATTCTTATCCATTAATTGTGATGTCTCGATAAAAATCTTTTTGCTTATTTCTTCTAAATTTGAAATTCCATATAAAGACATATATATTGTTGTGTAGTTTTTCCCATTTAGTTGTAATGATTCTATTTTATTTTTAATTTTATGGTTCCAAAAATATGTTTTTCCGCTTCCCCATTCACCATTTATCATTATTGCGTAATCTGTATAATCTGCTCTTACATAATCTAATATGCTTTCAACTAAATCTTCCACTTTTAAATTCCTTTCTTTAGTTCTTTTGTTTTTCTAAAAATGATTATAACATATTTTAATTTCTTTTAGCTACAACTAAAGCATCTATTTTTTTAGGATTTGACTTTTCTAATTCTTTTATACATGCTTTTATTGTACTTCCTGTTGTATATATGTCATCAAGTAATAGTATTTTCTTGTTTTCTAATATACTTCCATTTTGCAATTTATATATGTTTTTAACATTTTCTATACGTTGCTTTTCATTCAATTCGCTCTGTCTTTTATTTTGCTTAATTTTTAAAAGAATATCGCTTTTATATATAATTCCCAATCTTTTTTCTATTTTTTTAGCTAGTATTTCTGTTTGATTATATCCTCTAATAGCTTTATTTATGTTATGCATTGGAACTGGAATTATATAATCATATTCTTTTATTGCTTGTACAATTCTTTTGTTTTTACTTAATATTTCAACAAATGTATTTGCTAAATATGCTGATTCTTTAAATTTGTATTTTAGTAATAATTTTCTTATTGAATTTTCATATGAACCAATATAATACAAATAAAAATTATCTTCTTTGTATTTTTCATATTTTAACTCATTCTTTAAGTTATAATAGCATTTCGGACAAATCCATTTTTTATAAATTTTTCCACATATACCACAACATGTTGGAAATATGTATTCTATTATTTTTTCTATTATTATTTTTTTATTTAGTTTCATCTAATAAATATTTAATTTTGTATTTAAGCCCTGTATTTCTTTTTTTACTATCTACATTTTGTATCATAAATTCAACTGTGTTTTTTGAACCTAATACTACTAATAGTTTTTTGGCTCTGGTAATTGCTGTATATAATAGATTTCTTGTTAATAGCATTGGTGCTGCTTGTGGTATTACTATTATTCCAACATCAAATTCGCTTCCCTGTGATTTATGAATTGTAATTGCATATGCAAGTTCTAACTGGTCTAATTCTGAAAATTGATACCATACATTTTTTTCATCATCAAAGACTACTTTTATTTGTTTTTCTAAAAGGTCAATTTTCTCTATTCTTCCTATCTCTCCATTGAATACTCCTGTTGAGTTTTCATATTTTCCATTTATATCTCTATCCCAAAAAATATCATAATTGTTTTTAATTTGCATTATTCTGTCGCCTTCTCTAAATGTTGTATCTCCAAATTTTTTCTCTTTTTTTGAACTACTTTCTGGGTTAATTGAATTTTGAAGTGTTTTATTTAATTCTTTTGTTCCTAATGGTCCTTTTTTAGTTGGTGTTAGTACTTGCATGTTTTGAAAGAAATCATAATTTCCGAATTTTTGAAGTCTTCCTGATGTTAATGAAACCACTTGGTTTACTAACTTTTCTTGTGTGTTTTCTCTAATAAAGAAAAAGTCGTCTTTAGTATTTTGAGATTCGCTTTCTTCTTTTGAAATGAAGTTTTCTCCTCTATTTACATTATGTGCATTTAAAATAATTTTGCTTTGTGCAGCTTGTCTAAAAATTTTATCTAGATTTGTTGTTGGAATTTTTTCTGATTCAATTAAGTCTTTTAATACTGAACCTGGTCCAACTGATGGTAACTGATTACTGTCCCCAACTAAAACTAGTTTTGTTCCCATATATATAGCTTTTGTAACATAGTTCATTAAGAAGACATCTACCATTGACATTTCATCTATTACTATTACATCTGCATCTATTGGAGCAAAATCTGTGTCAATATTTTCTAATTTATTGTCTTCAATTTTTCCTATATCTAATAATCTATGTATTGTTTTAGCTTCTTCTCCTGTTGATTCTGACATTCTTTTTGCTGCTCTCCCTGTTGGTGCACATAGTACAACTTTTTGTTTGTTTTGCTTATATATATCAATTAATGCTTTTATTATTGTTGTTTTTCCGTGTTCCTGGACCTCCAGTAATAATAGTAACATTTGAATTATTAACTTCTTTTAATGCTTCTTTTTGTTTTTCAGAAAATACCATTTCTAAAAAAATTTCTTCTTTTTCAAGCATTTCATCAAATGTTTTTATATATTTCATATTTTGAGTTTTCATCATCATGTATATTCTTTGTGCTATGTTTTTTTCTACTCTATGAAACTCTTCTAAAAATATCCATTCTTTTTCATCAATTGTTTCTACTATAATTTTTCCTGTTGCTTTTAAGTTTATAATTACTTCATCTATATATTTTTCTTCTACTGATAACTTGTTTTTTACAAATTCATAAAGATTTTCTTTTTGAACACATGTGTTTCCATTATAGCTTGCTAAGATTAGACCATATCTAACTCCAGCTCCTATTCTTTGATAGCTGTTTATATCTATTCCAATATCTAGTGCCATTTGGTCTATCTTAAAGAAATCTACACCATATGTGATGTCTATTAATACATATGGATTTTTTCTTATTTCTTCTATTGCATCGTTTCCTAAAGCTTCATAAACTTTTTTACTGTTACTTGCATTTATTCCAAACTTTTCTAGGAACCCTACTATTTGCCATAATTCCCATTTGGTATTGAATTCTTCTGCCATCTCTATTGCACCATTTAGAGAAATCCCCTTTATTTCTGCTAATCGTTTAGGTTCAAATTTAAAAACTGCGATTGTTTCTTCTCCAAACTTATCAACTATTTTTTTTGCTATACTTGGTCCAATCCCTTTTACTACTCCACTTGCTAAATACTTTTCTAGTGCATCTGTTGTTTGTGGCATCTTCTTTTCGAATGTTTCTATTTTAAATTGTCTGCCATATTCTTGATGTGTTACAAATTTTCCTTCTAATTCTAAACAGTCCCCTTCATTTATAAAAGGTAAATATCCAACTACTGTGTATATTTCTTCTTCTGTTTGTAAGCTAGCAATAGTATAGCTATTAGTTTCATTTTGATATATTATTTCTTCTAATTGTCCTTCTAGTTTCATTAATTCTCCTTTTTTCTTTTTGTTAGTCTATCAAAAAAAACTTAAATTTACAATATTTTTCTCAATTTTATATTTGGATACTCTTCTTGCATTTTCTCCAAAATCTCGTATGTTTCGTCATTTGATTTTTCATCTATTATTTCTATCGTTTTGAATCCTATCATTTTTTGCTGAATATATAATATTTTTCTTAAAATTACTTCTATATTTTCTTGTTTATTTTTAACTATTATTTGACATTTTATATCTTCATCAATTTCTATGCTTTTATATAAAAGTTGATATGTTAGTTCTTTTAACAATATGTACCATCCTATTATTGAAATAGTAAAAATTGCAATATAAAAAAGACTCCCCATTTTTCATCACTCCTGTTATATAATATGATTGTTAATGTATTTTTGAGAGTCTTTTTGTATAATTTTGTATTTTGTTGTTATTTAAAATAATGCTCTAATTTTTTTAATTAAATAGTGGCTTCCTCCATCACTATTATTTTGAATATTTTCTATCATGCTTACAATTAGTATATCTCCACCAGCTTTGTTAGTTGTAAAGCAATTGAACCATCCTAATGTTCCACTATCTAAGTCTTCACTCGAAGTTTTTAACTCTGCTGTTCCAGTCTTTCCTGCTATTGTGATCCCTGAAATTTTCATATCATTTGCTGTGCCTTCTGGATTTTCTACTACTTGTATTAATGTATTTTTTATTATGTCTGCTGCTTCTTTTGTAAAAGCTGTTTGTTTAAAATTTTCAGCTGTTTTATCTTCTTTATACTCAATGTATGGTTTTATCATATTCCCTTCATTATAAAATGCTGAATATATTGATGCCATATGTATTGGATTTACTAATATACTACCTTGTCCATATCCTGAGTCTGCTAAACGTGTTTCTCCTTCAATTTTTTCTCCATTGTTTGATGCATATTGTGATTTTGCTAATGTTAATGGGAAATCTATTTTTTCATTAAATCCTAGTTTGTTTAAATTTTCGCTAAGTGTATCAGCTCCTATTTTTAAAGCAGATTGAGCAAAATATATATTATCTGAATGTATCATTCCATTTAATAAATTTTTGGCTCCATTATATCCTGTAAGTGTTGTAATTTTATAATTTCCCCATGAATTATCTTTTTGCCAACTTGTTCCTGTATACCCAAAATCATCATTTGCACTTATTTTTCCTGTTGTTAATCCAATTGCTCCTGTTACTGGTTTAAATGTTGAACCTGGGCAATATTTTTGGACAAATCTATTGTATAGTGGCTTGCTTTCATCATTGTTTAATGATTCCCACTCAGAATTTGTTAGACCTACAACAAAATCATTTGAATCAAATGTTGGTGTACTAACAGTAGCTAGTATTTCTCCTGTTTTTGGCTCCATTGCAATAAATAATCCTTTGTCATTTTTCATTTGTTCATATATTTTAGTTTGTAATTCCGAATCTATAGTAAGTTTAACATCTTTTCCATCTTGTTTGTCTTGTTTTTTTATTTCTTTTACTCTGTTTCCATCTTCATCTATTATATAAATTTCAGCTCCATCTATTCCTCTTAGAGTCTCCTCATATGTTCTTTCTAAACCTAATTTTCCTATTACACTTGAAGTGTTATATCCTTTTTCAAATTTTTCTTTTAATTCTTCTTCACTTATTGATTGAACATATCCTATTAAATGTGCAGCTTCTTTTCCTAATGAGTACACTCTTCCATCTTCTTCATTTAGTAATATTCCTGGGATAGTTAATAATTCTTCTTTAAGTGTTATATTGCTTTTGGATATTTTTTTAATAGGTACAAATGTGTCATCTTTTACCCAAGAAGCAGATAGTTGCTTGTTTATATATTCTTCTGAAACACCTGTTAATTCTGACAATTTTGATATATTTTTTTCTTTGTTTTCACCTAATTTTCCTGGAACAATTCCTGCTGATAATATTTTTCCATCTGTTGCTAGTTTATTATTGTTTCTATCTAGTATATCTCCTCTTTTAGCTTTAATTGTAGAAATTCTTATTTTTTCATTATCTTTTAATTGCGGAAATATAAATTTTGATGACCAGTTTATTTTATTTTCTTTTGTTATTTCTACTGTATTGTCAAATTCTATTTCTCCAGCTGCAGTTACCATTTTTTCATGATAGTAAACTATATATCCGAAATCGTTTTTCTCTATACTTGAGATTTTTACTTCTATGTTACTACTATCAATTCCATCATAAATATTTTTATTTCGTGCTATAAAATCTTCCTTACTTAGATTACTTAAATTTACTTTTTCGTACATACTCTCGAAGTTTCTATCATTTATATTGTTAATAAAATCTATTAATATTTGTTTTGCTTCGTTTTCAGCTTTTTGTTTATTAGAATTGTTAATAACTATTAGTGTAATTACTACTAAAGCTAATACAATGATAATTGATATGCATATTAATTTTTTATTTTTCATAAAATTCTCCTTTGAAAAGTCTAAACGGACAAGGGTTACTTTAAATTATTCATTTTTAAGTAACCTTTGTCCGCTTTATTATTTCACAAAATTAGATTAATTCTAATATTACTTCTGGAGCATTGTCTCCTCTTCTATTTTCACATTTTA
>CANCZH010000077.1 GCA_947382445.1 uncultured Clostridium sp.
ATAGGGCTCGAACCTATGACCTCCTGCTTGTAAGGCAGATGCTCTCCCAGCTGAGCTAAGCGACCATTTCTGTCAGCTTCCCGCTGACAAGTGTTAGTATACTAGATTTTAATCTTAATGTCAATAACTTTTTTAAATTTTTTTTATTTTTTTAAAATCTCTATTGCTCTTTTTAACTGATTATCGTTTTCTTTCGTTAGAGTAGTAATACTTTCATCTAATTCCACTTCTTCATCAGGCTCTATTCCAATCTTGTGTATTTTATTTTCATTTGGAGTAAAATATTCCGCTGTTGTAACTTTTAAAGCTCCATTTAATACATGTGGATATACATTCTGTATTACTCCTTTTCCATAAGTTCTTGTACCTATAATTTTAGCTACTCCATAATCTTTTAATATACCTGTTAATATTTCAGAAGCACTTGCTGAATATTCATTAACTAATACAACAACTGGGATATCTATTTCTTTTTCATTTTGAGAATAATTCATCACTCTTTTGCCACTTTTATCTTCTGTAATAAGCAATACCTTATTATTTTCAACAAATAAATCTGCAATATTAAGTGCAGCATTTACATATCCACCAGTATTATCTCTTAAATCCACAATTAAAGATTTGGCTCTTTTAGACTTCAAACTTTCGTATGCCTCTTTAAATTCTTGATAACTTGTATCTGTAAAAGAATCAAAATCAATATATCCAATATTTCCATCTAACATTTCTGATTTTATTTCATACACTTTAATTGCTTTTCTAATAACATCAAAAGTTAATTCTTCATTTTCACGAAGTACTGTAATTTTAACTGATGAATTCTCAGCTCCTTTAACTTTAGAAGATATATATTCAACTCCTTTATCTGAAACATCTTCTGAATTAACCTGTTTTATAATATCTCCTGATTTTATTCCTACTAAAGCTGCTGGTGATTCTTCTCCAATTGTTCCAATAACAACCGTTTCCTTTGAATTTTTCATCTCACCCAAGTATACACCTATTCCCACAAAATCTGATAATGAAGTTTCTAAATTCTCCCATTCATCTTTTGTTAAATATTCTGTATATTCATCACCTACACCATCTACATAACCTTTTAAAGCTGCTTGTTTCATTTCTTCATCATTTAATTCACCTTTATATGTTGATTCAAGTATAGTTTTTAATTCATCTAATGAATCTGAAACATCTTTTGAACTATCATAAGAATTTATTAATAACCCTTTTTTAGTTAAATATCTATCATAAACTAATACAGTCACACAAATAGTAATTGTAAGTGTAAGTAAAATAGCAATAATGATTTTCACTTTCTCATTATATTTTTTATCATCTTCATTCATTTTTAATCACCCTTTCTTAATATATATTCATCTACAAGCAAACGATAATCAAAATATAAAATCTTGATTATCGTTTAATAAAATAATAATTCTTTTCAATATATTTTATAAGTAATTAAGTGGATTTACACGATTTCCATATCCGCCTGGAGAAAGTCTTACTTCAAAGTGTAAGTGATTTCCAGAAGAATTTCCTGTACTACCAACTAGCATAATTTGTTGACCTTGTTTAACTTTATCTCCTGCTTTAACAGAAATTGAACCCATTCTTCCATGTGCATATAAAGTATATGTGCCATCATGATGATTTATTAATATGTAATTTCCATAACTTGTAGTTAAGCTCTGTGTTAAAACTACTGTACCATCTTTTACAGCATAAACAGGTTGTCCTCCAATTCCTGCTGAACCAAAATCAATTGCACCGTGATATGAGCCATTAGAGTAATATAAACCAGTTGTAACAGTTTTATATGCTGATGGAACAGGATATATATACCCCCCTGGTTTGGCTGTTGTAGTTGTTCCACCATTATTAGATGATGTAGAATTTCCTTTATTTTGTTGTTCTAATTGTTTTCTTCTTTCTGCTTCTTCTTTTTCTGCTTGCTCTGCTTTTCTTATCGCTTCTCTAATCTTTGCATCTTCTGCTTGCATTTGTTCTATTTTCTCTTGCAATAATTTATCTTCATCTTTTAATTCACTTACTTTTTCATCTTTTTCTCTCTTTATAACACTTAAAGAATCTCTTTTCAACTCTTCACTTTTTTTAGCATCTTCAAGCTTTGCTTTGCTTTCTTCTAAAATCTTCTTTGATTCTTCAATTTGAACCTTAGTTTCTTTAATTGTTTCTATTAGTTTAGTATCTTGCTCAGCTAAACGTTCCATAAAATAATAACTAGATAAAAATGAAGTTAAACTATCTGAACTAAGTAAAATATCTAAATATCTTGTATCTCCTGCTTTGTAAGTAGCAACTATTCTTCTTTCAAGCATCTCTTCTTTTTCTTCTAATTTCTTTTGCGTTTTGTCTAATTCTTTTTGAGCATTTTCAATATCTAACTCAGTATCTTCTATTTGAGATTTTAAATCAAAAATTTCATTTTCATAATTTGAAATTTTTGAATTTAATTCTTCAACTTCTTTTTGAATTGCAGTCATTTGACTTCTAATTTGCTGTTGCTCATCTTTTGCATTATTAATTTGATCTTTGTTTTGTTGTTCTTGCTTTTTCAAATCAGATGATGTAACAGCAAAAGATATTAAGACATTAGAAATCATTGTAAAGATAAAAGCAATTATTAAAACTGTCAAAAATTTTTTTAATTTTGAATTTTTCACTTTCGTTCCTCCTTAATTTATCTAATTACCTTCTTTGGTAGTAATATATGGTATTGGATCAACATACTGACCATTTATTCTAACTTCGAAATGAGCATGAGGTCCTGTTGAATATCCTGTACTTCCTACTTTTAAAACCTCATCTCCTCTTTTTACTTCTTGTCCAACTTCAACTAATCTTTCTTGTCCATGGGCATATAATGTAGAAACCCCTCCACCATGATTTATCATAATCATGTTTCCATATGCCGTATTAAGTTCTGATTTTACAACTATACCATCATTAGCTGCTATAAATGATGCCCCCAAAGGTGCTATAATATCAGTTCCTGTATGAAGTTTATATATTCCTGTAATAGGGTGAGTTCTCATCCCAAATTCAGATGAAATTCTTGTATATCCAGGCACTGGCCAAGCCATTTCTCCACCAATGTAATCATATCCAATATTTAAATTAGCTGCTTCTAAAATTTCTGCTTCAACTCTTTTTATTTCATTTTGCCTATTAATAATTTCATTTGTATATGCTTCTTCTTCTGCAGATAATTGACTAATATATAAATTATTTACCATTTTCATATTGTCTAAAGAAACTGCTTTATTTTGGCTTTCTTCAGTAGTTTCAACTAGCTGTTTTTTTTGTTTTTTTAGCTGTAGCCTAGCCATTTCTAATGATTGTTTTTGTTCACTTGTTTTTTGTAATAATTCATTATCTAATTCAACTAATCTTTCTACCATATAATAATTAGAAAGAAATTCAGATAATGAGTTAGACTGCAATAGCATATCTAGATATCTTGTTTCACCTGCTTTATAAGATGCAACTAACTTTTTTTCTAAGCTTTGTTTCTGTTTATTATATTCTTCAGTTATTGTATCAAGTTCATCTTCTGTTTTTTGTATATTTTTTTCTAGTTCAACCTTTTGCTTTCTTAATAGTTCAACTTCTATTTCTTGTGAAGTTATTTCTTCATTTAATTCCACTATCTGAGCAGCAAGTTCTGAAATATCAGAATTAATAATTTCAATTTGATTACTTGCTGCCTCTAATTGACTTTGAAGATTAGCTTGTTGATCACGCAAATTAGAAACATAATCACAAAAAGATTTACACGATAAAATAAACAATATAAAGCACATTATACTCAAAATTATTAAAAATTTAATAATCTTATTTTTCATTAATTAAAGCTCCTATACTTCTAGGTATTTTTTCATAGAAATAGAACTTCCTAAAGCTCCTATTCCAATACCAAGTGACATATACACAATTAAAATCATTTTATATAATTCACTAAATGTTAATACAGAAACATTTACTTGAATTTTTGCAAAAGCTTCAATAATTTTACCAATAATTAATGTATATCCACCATATACAATTAGCATTGTTATTAAAGCTGAAATTATACCAATAATTATACCTTCAATAATAAATGGCCAACGAATAAATGAATTAGTTGCACCAACATATTTCATTATTGAAATTTCTTTTCTTCTTGCATGTACTGTTAGTTTTATTGTATTTGAAATGATAAAAACAGAAATCGCTGTTAATAATATTAATAAAATACCTGTAACAATTTTTATTCCATTAGCAATATTAATTAAAGCATTAATAGTTTTATCACTACTATTAATTGTATCAATATAGTTTTTACCGTTTATTGTTATTTGATTAATTTTCTCTTGAACTTCTGCACTTTTCTCTAAATTAGTTAGTTTTACTATTACTGAATCTGGTAATGAATCTTGATATTCATCTAAAAGATCTTGATTATCTTTCCATTTTTCTTTCATTTCATTAATAGCTTCATATTTTGTATAAATTGTAGCTGATGAAACACCATCAATTGAAAGTATCATATCTCTTACAGCTTGTACTTCTGAACTGTCAGCATCGTCAATAATAATTACTTGCATTCCTTGATCTTCTTCAATTTTTTGCATTATGTGATTAACATTTTGCCCAATTATAAAAAATACGCCAAACATAAGCATTGTAGCTATCATAATAAATAATGAAGCAAATGTTGATTTTTTATTTTTAAATAAATTTCTAATACCCTCTCCAATGTGGTAAGTTAATATATTATATCTCACTTGAAATCACCTTTCTACTAAATTTCTTCGTAACCACCTTTTTCGTCTCTAACTATATTTCCTTTTTCAATATGTATAACTCTTTTTTTCATTTTATCTACTATATTTTTAGCATGTGTAGCCATAACAACTGTTGTTCCCCTTAAATTAATATCATTTAATAAATTCATAATTTCCCAAGCTGTATCTGGATCTAAGTTTCCGAGTAGGTTCATCTGCAATTATCATTGATGGATTATTTACTAATGCTCTGGCTAAAGCAACTCTTTGTTGTTCTCCACCAGATAATTCATTTGGATACATTTTAGCTTTTGCACTTAATCCAACTAAAGATAAAACCATTTGAACTTGTCTACGTATATGTCTAGGAGTAGCTTTAACAATATACATAGCAAAAGCTACATTATCATAAACTGTTTTGTCAGGTAATAATCTAAAATCCTGAAATACAACTCCCATACTTCTACGTAAGAATGGAACTCTTTTAGGTTTTAGAAATGTAGTATCCTTTCCATTTATTATTATATTTCCCCTAGTAGGTTCTTCTTCTTTTAATATTAATTTTATTAATGTTGATTTTCCAGAACCTGATGAACCAACAAGAAATACAAATTCACCTTTATCTATCTTAAAGTTTGCATTATGAAGAGCTTCTGTACCAGTTTCATAAACTTTACTTACATTTTTAAATTCAATCATTTTTGTCTCCTTATAATTCGACTAAATTTACTTTTCTACTACATTATAATATCAATAATACTATTATAATGCAATAGAAAAAATTGAAAAAAAGTGAATGTTTCAGAGAAATCATTCACTTTTTTCTTGTAATTTTTCTTTAAAGTACTTAATATAAAATTCATATTGTTCCTTAGTATAACATACTAAATAAATAGTCTCTATTTTGGTATTTACTTTACGTGCTTCTTCAATTGCAAAATCAATTGCAATTTTTCCTCCAATATCAATTGGACAACCATATACTCCCATTCCTAAACAAGGAAAAGCTATTCTTTTACATTCAAAATCTTTTGCAAGTGATATAGCATTATCATAACATTTTCTTAAAACTTTTGATTTATTGATTCTTTCATCTTCATACCATTTGGGAGCTACTGTATGAATAATAAAACTTGCTTTTGATTTATATCCTCTAGTTATTTTAGCTTCACCAGTCTCACACCCATGTAATTGTTTACATTTTTCTAAAAGTTCTGAACCACACACATTATGAATAGCTCCATCTACTCCGCTTCCTCCAAGTAAAGCATTATTAGCAGAATTAACATATACATCACAATTAAGCTTTGTAATGTCTCCTTGTATAATTTTTATTATTGACTCTTCTTTTCCATAAACAGGTTTTGGGCTATCAAATTTTTTGCTACTAGAACGTAATATCTCATCAAATTCTTCACACATAGAACGTATATATGTATATCTTTTTAAATCAATCCTCCACTCTGGGTTAATTGTTTCTAATCCATATAAAATACCAGCCAGTCCTCCAGTACACGCTCCAATTGTATCTGTATCGCCACCTAGGTTAATTGCTCCAATAACAGCTTGATTAAAATTTTCAGTATTCAAAAAGGTCCATAATACTGCTTCTAAAGTATCTACAACATATCCAGTTGACCTAATTGCTTCTATTGGCAATTCTCTTATATTTTTCTTTAAAATTCTATTATATAATTCAAGCGAACTTCTTGAAAATTGAGAATAGCTAATTTCTTGAATTTCTTTATATGCATCAAACTTTGATTTTCCTTCAAGCAATTTTATAACATATAAAACATATATATAGCATCCTAAAACGCTAATTTCATGTGCATGTGTAATATAAGAAACTTTTTTTACAATATCAAAAATATCATTAGTTTGCATTCCTGAACTATAACAATAATATGCAATTGGTAACATTCTCATTAAAGAACCATTGCCATTACTGTCCTCAGCAGCAGAACCGCTATCAAATGGTTGCTCATCTTTCTCAAATCTAGAAAGAGCAATCAATGTAGTTCTTCCCACATCAAATCTTTCACCTGTTGCTGTATATTCAGAATCTTCTAACCATTTTACAAATCTTTTTCCCATATCTACTGTTGAAATTCCAAAACATTTAATTATGGAATCCATTGTAGCTAAAGTCATAGATGTATCATCAGACCAAGTTCCTTTGGGCTGTTCATGGCTACCATATTCTAACATCCCGAGTAACTGGATTATCAAAAAGTTTTTCTCTTTCCATAAATTCAACTGGAACCCCCATTGCATCACCTATTGCAAATCCAATTATTCCATTTCTACTGTTCATTTAAATTCATCCTCTATTTCTTTTAATCTATCCACTCAATTTCATCTCTAAAATAATTTTCAACATTTCCATTGCTACTTACCATATATTGATTATCCAATATTGAAATAACAAAGCCTTTTTCATTTGTTTCTTTAATTATAACATTATCTCCTGTTTTTATTATTTTACCATTTGTACTGTCTTCTCTTTCAGTAAAAAATCCCATTATATTTCTCCTTTTCCTTCTATATAGGATATTTTAATAGTAATCTATTCATTTATTTTCTTTTCAATATATTCCTTAGTAGCTCTTCTAACATATTCCATTTTTTCTTTTGTG
>CANCZH010000078.1 GCA_947382445.1 uncultured Clostridium sp.
GAAAATCATAAGTATTTCCTAATATATATCTAGCAGTATTACGTATTTTTCTATAAACTTCAGTTACTTGTTTTATAATAAGTTTTGAAACAGCAACATCAGATTTATAATCAGATGATAATACCCATAATCTCAAAACATCAGCACCAGATTCATTTATAATTTCTTGTGGAGCAATAGTATTTCCAATAGACTTAGACATTTTTATTCCCTTATCATCAATTGTATAACCATGTGTTACAACTTCTTTATAAGGAGCTTTACCTTTAGTTGCAATAGAAGTAAGTAATGAAGATTGGAACCATCCTCTATATTGGTCACTTCCTTCTAAATATAAATTAGCTTCTGGAAGTCCACGCTCAGCTAAAACAGACTCATGAGTTGAACCAGAATCAAACCATACATCCATAATATCTGTTTCTTTCTTAAATTCAGTACATCCACAAGAACATTTTGCATTTTCTGGCATTAATTCTTTTTCAGATAGTTCAAACCAAGCATTTGAACCTTTCTCTCTAAATATTTTCTGAACTTTTTCTAAGCTTTCAGCTGTAACATACTCTTTTTCACACTCTTTACAATAAAATACTGGTATTGGAACACCCCATGTACGTTGACGAGAAATACACCAATCATTTCTATCTTCAACCATTTTAGTAATTCTTTCTTCTCCCCAAGCAGGATACCATTTTACAGTTTTTATAGCATCTAATGTTTCTTTTCTAAATCCATCAACAGATGCAAACCATTGGCTTGTAGCTCTGAAAATTACTGGATGTTTACATCTCCAGCAATGTGGATAAGAGTGATTTACTTCTTTACTTGCAAGTAAATATCCATTCTCATCTAACCATTTTATAATTTCTTTATCTGACTTAGCATAGAACATTCCCGCAAAAGGTCCGGCTTCCTGTGTTTGATGACCTTTACCATCAACACATGCTAAAACCTCTAAACCATTTTTTATACCACATAAATAATCTTCTTTACCATACCCAGGAGCAGTATGAACAGCACCTGTACCACTATCAAGTTCAACAGCGATAGTATCATCACTACCTAAAACAACTCTTGAATCTCTATCCATAAAAGGATGTCTGCATATAACTCCCTCTAATTCAGAACCTTTCATTTCATTAACTATTGAATATTCTTCTATTCCTGCATTTTTCATAACTTCTTCAACTAGAGCTGTTGCCATTATTAATTTTTCATTTCCAACTTTAACAAAGCTATAATCAAAATCGCCTCCAACTGTAATACCCATATTTCCAGGTAAAGTCCAAGGTGTTGTTGTCCAAATTACAATAAAAGTATTTTCCACAGCAAATTTTCCTTGAGAATCTTTAACTGGGAATTTAACATATGCTGTATTAGAATTAACATTTTTATATTCTATTTCAGCTTCAGCTAAGGCTGTCTCGCAATCAGTACACCAATAAACTGGTTTTAATCCTTTATATATATAACCTTTTTTATACATATCAGCAAAAACACCCACCTGTCTAGCTTCCATTTCTGGTTGATATGTTATATAAGGATGTTCCCAATCAGCCAAAACTCCTAATCTTTTAAATCCTTCTGTTTGTTTATCTTTATAATCCATTGTGAATTTTTTGCAAGTATCTCTAAATTGATTTACGGGAATTTCGTCTCTATTTAATCCTAAACTCTGAATAGCTTTCTTTTCTGTTGGCATACCATGTGTATCATATCCAGGAATAAAAGGTGTATAATATCCTTTTAAACTTTTATAACGTACAATAGTATCTTTTAAAACTTTATTTAACGCATGACCTATATGGATTTCTCCATTTGCATATGGAGGTCCGTCATGTAAAACGAAAGGTTCTTTTCCTTTATTTTTTTCTAACATTTTTTCATAAATATGTTTTCCCTCAAAAAGTTCTTCTAATATTTTAGGTTCTTTCTCAGGAAGCCCAGCTCTCATTTGAAAGTCAGTCTTAGGTAAATTTAAAGTTTGTCCATAATCCATTTTTTCATCACTCATATTATTTTCCTCCTATTTTATTTTAAAATACAAAAAAGCAATTCAATCCTAATAGGACGAATTGCTCCGCGATACCACCTAAATTAATTTTAATATTATATACTAAAATTCTCTCAAAATCTTGTAACGTAAGATAAAACGGCATATTTTACTAAAATTCAAATATACAACTCCAAGGTGATAATAAATAAATATTTCTTACCAAAATCACACCAATCTTTGGCTCTCTTAAAGACATTCTTTACTTATCGTGTCCTTTTCATAGTTTTTATTTATCAATATTAATATATTATACTCTTTTATTTTTTTTGTCAACTATTATTATAAAATAAAAGTAATAATAAAAATAAATATAATTTTGTATTCCTTGCAACTCGCATTTGAAGCAGTTGTACAAAGCATAGCTTTTACAACTGCTATTCAAAGCTTCGAAACTGCGCGTCATATCAAAATTATATTTATTTTTATTATTAATAGTATTTTAGTAAGTTTTTAAACTATACTAGCAAAAGTAAGTTTGTAACGATAACATTAATTAAGTTAATGCCTTTTTTCATTTAGAGAAGAAAAAAGGTATAGTTTTCACTATACCTTTTATATGAATTCATATAATCATCTATTTAAAAAGTGATTATTTTTTATTTACTAAATCTTTTAATGCTTTACCAGCTTTGAATACTGGAGCTTTTGATGCAGGTATTTTTATTTCTTCTTTAGTTTGTGGGTTTCTTCCTTTTCTAGCTGCTCTTTTTCTTACTTCAAAAGAACCAAATCCAACTAATTGAACTTTATCTCCTTTTGATAATGCTTCCATAACTGTTTCAACGAAAGCGTTGATTGTTGCTTCAGCACCTTTTTTTGTTTCTCCTGTTTGTGCAGCTACTGCTGCGATTAATTCAGCTTTGTTCATCTTTTTACCTCCTAATAGATTTTAGTATTTATGTAGATTTCCTTAATCTACACTATATTTATTCGCCAAAGTCCTTCAAATTCCTTCTTTTTTTTTTATTTTTTTCAGTTTTTTCAAGGATTTGCGAAATCGAACCACGATTTTTGTCTAATTTTAGCTATATAAATGTAACTTTTTCAAAACGCTGTAAACCTTGTCGCCCTTAGGAAGCATCTCTATCTCTTCTCTTGAAAAGACTTTAAGAATTACTACTGAAATTGCAAACACAATTACTGCAATTATTATTGCAATTATTGTTGAAATTCTTATTCCAATAAAAGATTTTACTAATATAAATACTCCATATGAGCATATAGACATAATTAAAGTTGCCAAAATAGGTTTTATAGATAATTTTATTAAAGAAAAATTTAATTTAGTTGTTTTAGTCAATACTAAATATACAATAATAAATGAAATTAAGTGACATATAACAGACCCTATTGCAGCACCATTTTCATAAATTCCTTCAATAGGCATTAAAACGACATTAGTAATTATTTTAGCTAAAACTCCTACAGTTAATGCTACAACAGGCGTTTTTACTTTTCCAAACCCTTGTAATATTCCATTTATAGTTTGTGCTAAAATTGTAAATATTATTGTAAATGATGAAATTGCAAGCAAAACTCCACCATCACTTGCAAAAGGAAATAATAAAAGTAAGATTTCATTTGCATATAATAACATTCCCGCTGTACATGGAAGTCCAATAAGTAAACTTAATAATAAAGTAAAAGAAACTCTCTTATTAATTGTTGCATTATCATTTTTGGCATTAGCAGCAGAAATAGCTGGAACAAGTGCCGTTGCAAAAGCTACATTAAAACTAAGTGGTAATGATGTAAGTATATCCACTTTTGCACTTAATATACCATATCGCGCTTTAGCAGCTTCTTCTCCAAGAATTGGTGATAAAATATTTACAACAGTTGCAGAATCTACTAATTTATTTAATGATGATAATATCGCAGTTAATGAAATTGGTATAGAAATCCATAATATAGTTTTTACAATACTTTTAAAAGTTTTATTTTCTTTTTTAACTGATGGAGTATTCTTTATAGAAATAAACTTTCTTTCTTTTATATAATATTTATATAAGTATATAAAACTAAATACTATAGCTGTAGAAGTTGCAGCAGTTGCAGCAGCAGCCATGAATACAGTGTTTGTACTAGTTAAATAAGCAGCAATTTCAACAAATATAATTGTAAATAATGTTTTCCAAAATTGTTCAAAAGTTTGAGCATTAGCTGTTGCACTCATTTGAGCTCTACCATTAAAATACCCTCTAAAAACTGATGAAATAGCAACAAAGAAAACTCCTGGGGACAATATCATAAGAGTAATTTTAGATTCTGGAATTCCAAGCCAAACTTTTGATATAATATCAGCACTAAAAAATAAAAATAAAGTACCTAGCATTCCAATAAGTCCAAAAGTAAAAATTGCTACTTTAAAAATTTTATGAGCACTTTCATTATCTCCTACTGCTAATTTTTCTGAAATAAGCTTAGAAATAGCATTTGGTATTCCAATAGATGAAATAGAAAGTAGCAATGCATATATTTGATATCCTCCCATATATATTGCATTTCCACTATCTCCGAATCCTTTTCTGTTTGTCAAATATAATGTTTGAACTAATCCTAATATTTTAATTAAAACTTGTGAAAGCATTAGAACTAGTACACCTTGCAGAAAAGTTTGTTTTTTAATTCTACTTTTATTTTCAGTTCTTTCCTCCATAAAATGTTCCTCTCTTTTTTTAGTATTCATATTATATTTATATTACTACATAATTTCAAGTATTCTAAATCAGTTTATTAATATATGAATTCCTTTCAATCTTATAATTACTATTTTTATAAATCTCATTAATATATGTAGATTTTATCGTCCTTTTCATACATTTTTTGCAAAAAGTATTGTTTTTTTCGTGTTTTTATAGGATAATATAAGTGTAAATTTTTGTGAAAGTGGTGAATATTTTGTTTAAATCAATTAGTAATTTTATTTGGAAATATATAGATAAATTTTTAAAAATATTAAAAACTGATAGAAATACATTTTTTACATATGTATTAACACTATTTAGTATATACTTCTGTGTTGATAGAATTGTAGAAATGATTTTCTTATGTTTTACTGGTATTTCAGTATCTTATTGGGGACCATTTATGTACACATTTGCAATAGCTTGTCCAGTGTTCGCATTTCTTTTTGGTGCTGGTTCAAAATTTGCAACAGATGATAAACAAAAATTCTCTTTGTTTACACTTTATTATATAGCATTACATATAATTGGAATGTCAATGGTTACTCAATGGATAAATCAAGCTTTATGGGTATTTCTATTCTCACTTCCTAATTATGTAGGATTAGTAAGTGGATTCTTAGATGTAATAAAACCTGCTTTTACAGCTTTAGCTTGCTATATACCAGTTGTTACTATTTTACCAATTGTAAAAAAGATGCTTACAGGTTTTGCTGATACTAAAGATATTAGAGATTCTGTTGCTGATTATAATGGTATTTCATTATCACCTGCTTCTAGCCAAGAAGGACCATATACTTGTGAAATGTTTATATGTAGAGATGGTGAAACAGGTAAAACTATAAAAACACCTGAAATAAGAAGATTTGAGGCATCCTTAATTGTTGGTGTTTCTGGTTCAGGAAAAACTACTATGGCATTTGAACCTATGATAGCACGTGATATAGAAAAGAAATTCTTCTTTAGAGAAGCCTCTAAAGAATTAGGATTTACAGCTTTAAAGACAGGACTTGCAACATTAAAAGAACCATATTCAAACGATTATTTAAATGAAAATTTCACATTAAATATGTTAGAAATAAAAGATGGAAGAGAAAAATTATTTAATACATATCTTGAAAAATTAATTTACTATTCATCTGGTGGAAAAAATGTTTACAAAGATCTAGGTATTACATATATGGCTCCAGATTATGAATCAATTTCACATATAATAAATGTATTAGATAATTATCATATAAAATATAACTTGATTGACCCTAATAATCCAAACTCAATCGGATTAAACCCATTCATCTTTGAGGACCCAATAAAAACATCTATTGCAATTTCGGCAGTTCTAAAAAGAATGTATGATACGAATCAAGTTACTGCTAAACAAGCATACATGCAAAACATTACTACACAAGCATTAGAAAACTTATCATTATTATTAAAAGAAGTATATCCAAAAACTCATAATGGATTACTTCCTAACTTAGAAGATTTACTTATGATGTTAAGTAATTTCGAATTAGTTGAACAATTTTGTGAAAAAATGAAAAAGTTTCCAGAACTTGCAGAAAAATATAAAATATTACTTACATATTTTAAAAATAACTTCTATGCTGGATCAAACGGATATGAAGATACAAGGCAAGCACTTCAAGCATCTACTTCACAATTAGAAAACTTACTTCGTTTCCCAGGAGTTAGAAATATTTTATGTAATAGAACAAATAACATAAACTTTGATAATGCATTAGCAAACTGTGAAGTTACTCTTATTTGTACAAGACGTGGTGATTTAGGAGCAGCTGTAAACAAAGCATTTGGTTTATTTACATTATTATTAATGCAACACTCTGTTATCTCTAGACCTGGTATAGAAAAATCGAGAGTACCACACTTTTTATACATTGATGAGTTCCCTCCTTTTGTATGTAAAGCAACAGAAGATTTCTTCACATTATTTAGAAAATATAGAGTTGGTTTAATTATATCAGCACAAAATCTTTCTCAATTTGGAACAAATAATACATTAAGTGATACACAAAGTTATAGACAAACACTTTTAGCTAACTGTACAACAAAAATAGTATTTGGTAATAATACCCCAGAAGACAATGACTGGTGGGCAAAAGAATTTGGTGATAAACGTGAATGGACATTCAAAATGGATTACAACACTAAAGGTGATGGAAAAGGCGGAATGCCAGAATATGATGCTAAATATAAAGATATTAGTTGGGCATATAAAGAAAACTTTAAAGCTGGAAAAGTTCAATCGCAAAAATTCAAAGCTATTATTTATAAAACAAGAGACCTTAAAGGAAAAATGCTTGTTGGTAAAGGAAAATTAGACTTCTTGGAATCAAAATATAAAGAAAATCATAAACCAAAACAATTTAACTTTAACAAATACTCTGATGTTACAGCAACAACTGAACTTAATAGTACAAATGAAGTTCTAAACTCACTTTTAGGAAAACCTAAATTTGATACAAACATGGATGATGAAGATGGACCAATAAAATACAATTCAACTGATGCAAAGTTTTTATTTGATAATGAAAATGCTATAACATATAATATAGAAAAACCTAGAAAATAAAAAAGCGGAATAAATTCCGCCCTTAAAGAGCCTGATTAAATTTCGGCTCTT
>CANCZH010000079.1 GCA_947382445.1 uncultured Clostridium sp.
AAGAGCCGAAATTTAATCAGGCTCTTTAAGGGCGGAATTTATTCCGCTTTTTTATACATTATGAAAGTCATACTGACTTTCATAATATATAAAAACATAATGTACAAGAAAAAACATATGTATTGCATTTTTTTTAAATATATAAT
The DNA here is from genome assembly GCA_947382445.1 of uncultured Clostridium sp. Next base: position 147 of record CANCZH010000079.1, read on the forward strand.
ATAATTTATAAGTCTAAGGAGGCGCAAAATGAAAGCAATTGAAATAAGAAATAAATATTTAAACTTTTTTAAAAAACATAATCATAACATAATACCAAGTGCACCAGTAATACCAGAGAATGACCCATCTGTATTATTTACAACTGCTGGAATGCAACCACTGGTTCCATATCTTTTAGGGGAAAAACACCCAGAAGGAACACGTCTTACAGACTATCAAAAATGTGTAAGAACAAATGATATAGATGAAGTTGGAGATAATAGACATTTAACATACTTTGAAATGCTAGGAAACTGGTCTTTAGGAGATTACTTCAAAGAAGAATCAATAGCAATGAGTTATGAATTCCTAACAAAAGAATTAGGAATACCAAATGAAAAATTATCAGTAACATGTTTTGCAGGAGATGATGACTGTGGACGTGATGAAGTAGCATATGAATGTTGGAAAAAAGCTGGAATACCAGATGAAAGAATATACTTCTTTGGAAAAGATGATAACTGGTGGATAGCAGGAGAAGAAGGACCATGTGGACCAGATACAGAAATGTTTTATGATACAGGAAAACCTAAATGTTCACCTGAATGTAACCCAGCATGTGATTGTGGTAAATATGTTGAAATATGGAACAACGTATTTATGGAATTTTATAAAGATAAAAATGGATATACAAAATTAAAACAACAAAATGTAGATACAGGACTTGGATTAGAAAGAATGGCAATGTTACTACAAGGAAAACAAACACCATTTGAAACTGAAATTTTTGCACCAGTAATGAACAAATTAGAAGAATTACAAAAAGTAGATAGTATAGAAAGTAGAAGAATTGTTGCCGAACATCTACGTTCAAGTATGATGATTATTAATGATGGTGGAAGACCAAGCAATGTAGACAGAGGATATATATTAAGAAGACTATTACGTAGAATGACTAGACATATGAACAAATTAGAAATTGATTTAAGCAAGCTAGCAACTGTAATAGATATATCAATAGATAGCCTAAAAGAACTATATCCAGAGCTAGATAAAAATAGAGAAATAATAAAACAAGTTATAATTGAAGAAAAAGATAAATTTATGAAAACTCTAAAAAATGGTGAAAGAGAATTCGAAAAAGTTGCAAACAAGACTAAAACAGCTGGAAAAACAATAATAGATGCAGAAGCGGTATTTAATTTATATGAAACATATGGATTCCCACCAGAAATGACAGAAGAATTAGCAAAAGAAAAAGAATTAGAAGTGGATATGGAAAATTATCAAAAACTATTTGAAGAACATCAAGTAAAATCGAGAATGGGAAGTGAAGCTAAATTTAAAGGTGGGCTAGCATCAACAGGAGAAATTGAAACTAAATATCACACAGCAACACATCTTTTAAATGCTGCATTAAAACAAGTATTAGGAGAACATGTTCATCAAAAAGGAAGTAATATAACTGAAGAGAGAATGAGATTTGATTTTTCACATGGGTCTAAAATGACAGATGAAGAAAAACAAAAAGTAGAAGACTTAGTTAATGAATACATAAAACAAGATATAAAAGTAGAAAAACTAGAAATGAAAAAAGAAGAAGCTCTAAAATTAGGAGCAGAAGCAATGTTCTTAGATAAATATGGTGAAGAAGTTACTATTTACAAAATTGGAGATGTATCACTAGAATTTTGTGGTGGACCTCATGTTGAAAGTACAGGAAAATTAGGAACATTCAAAATAAAAAAAGAAGAAGCATCATCAGCAGGAGTAAGAAGAATAAAAGCTATCCTGTTATAGAAATTAAACTGTGTACAAAATATATGGAGGTATAGTTTTAATGAAAACTAAACAAGATAATATATTAACATTATTACTAATTATAGTAATAGTAATAATAGTTGGAATTATTGGCTACTTGGGATTTGAAGTTATAGATGGAAATATAAAACAAGCTCAATCAGAAGAAATAACAGAAGAATTTGATAGCTTAATACCTACAATAGCAGAAGAAGAACTAGGAGAAATACCAGATAGTGATGAAGAACAAAAAAATGCAGAAGAAAATAAAACAGAAAATAACCAAGTTACTACATCAAACAATGGATCAGGAAACACTACAAAAAATAATGGAGGAAATGGGACTTCTGGTTCATCATCAGCTGGAAATGCATATTCATCATCAGGAGTATATATAAATGGATTATGGACAGTGGGAACTATAAGAATTCCAGCAACAGGAATAAAGTATTCAATATTTACAGAACCAATTACACCATCAGCATTAGAAAAAGGTGTAGGAATAGTATATACTATGAATGGACTAAACAAACCTGGAAATACTGTAATAGCAGGTCATAATTATAGAACAAAAGTATTCTTTTCAAGAAATAAAAACTTAGTTGCAGGAAATATTATATATATAAAAGATACTTCAGGAGTAGAAGTAGCATACGAAATATATAATAAATTCACAACATATGAATCAGATACATCTTTTTATCAAAGAGATACTGGCGGAAAAAGGGAAATAAATCTAACTACTTGCACAGATAATGGAACTAAAACAGGAGAAAGACTAATAATATCTGCAAGAGAAAAATAATAAAATTTTTAAGGGCTAATAGAATTTATCTATTAGCTTTTATTGTAATATTTGACAAACATATATAAAAATGTGTAAAATATAGATATAGGGAAAATAGAGGTGATAAGTATGGAAAATAAATATAGTAAACTATTAACGATATCATTAATAGTAATAATTATAGGAATAGTTGCAACACTAGGATTTTTAGGATATAGAGTTCTATCAGATAAAAAAACAGAAGATACATATACGAATGCAGCAAAAGATTTTGAAGAAATGGTATTAGGTGGAACTTCTTCCAAATCAACTGCTGAAAATGTTACACCATTAAATGCATTAAATACAACAAGTAATAAAAACTCTAAAAAATTTATGGAAGAATATGAAATAAAAGGTACAATAGAAATACCAAAAATAAATTTAAAATGTACAATATTAAATGAAACAACACCACGTTCATTACAAATAGCAGTAACAATAATGTATCCAAATGATAGTGATTTAAATGTACCAGGAAAAAATGTTGTAATATATGGACATAATCTTAGAAATAAATTATTCTTTTCAAGAAATGAAGAATTAGTAAATGGTGATAAAATATATATACTTGATGATAAGGGAAAAAAAGTAACATATGAGGTATTTGATACATTTGAAACAACAAGCACAGATACAAGTTTTTACAATGTGGATTCAAATGAAATTGGAGAAAAATGCGAAGTAACATTATCAACATGCACAGATGATGCAAGTACAACTGAAAAAAGACTAATTGTAAGAGCACGAGAAATATAGAAAAAGGGCGGTGAAAATGATGGATAATAAAAAAAGTAAAATATTTGGAATTGTATTAATAGTTATAATAGTTATTGCAGTTATAAGCTTAGGCGTTTTTGGATATACTACATTACACAAAAAAAATAAAAAAACAGATACTAATAATCAAACAGAACAAAAAAGTGTAAATAAAGAGCTAGGTGGAAGCAGTGCAAAATCTTCAGGTAAAGTAGAAAATGCAGTAATACCTACATTACAATCAACATCCAAAACAAAAGAAAAAAAATATCTAGAGGATTATGAAATAATAGGAAAATTAGAAATACCTAAAACAGGGTTAAAAACAGATGTATTAGAAGAAACAACAAAACGTTCATTAGAGATAGCAGTAACTAAGATATATACAACATCAGGTTTAAATCAACCAGGAAATACAGTAATATATGGACATAATTATAGAAATTCATCATTTTTCTCCAAAAATGATGAACTAGAGATTGGAGACAAGGTATATATCACAGATATGGATGGAAATAAAATTACATATGAAATATATGATAAATTTGAAACAACAAGTACAGATACAAGCTTTTATACAAGGTCAGCAGAAATGACAGAGGGAAAATGCGAAGTAACATTATCAACATGTACAGATGATGCAAGTTCAACAGATAGAAGATTAATACTATTAGCAAAAGAAATATAATTAAAACTTTCAATACTAGTTTTTTAGTAGTATTGAAAGTTTTTTATATAAAATGAAAAAAATATAAGAAAATAGTTGACAAACATAAATAAAAATATTAAAATATAAGAGCGTTTGGAAATGGTGGATATAGCGCAGTTGGTTAGAGCGCCAGTTTGTGGCACTGGAGGCCATGGGTTCGAATCCCATTTTCCACCCCATTTATATTTCCAAAACAACATTGGGCTGTAGCCAAGCGGTAAGGCACCAGACTTTGACTCTGGCATGCGCTAGTTCGAATCTAGCCAGCCCAACCAAATTAAATATTGAAACAAAAAAACTTGGAATTAAAGAAAAGTTATCTTAAATTTCAAGTTTTTTTATTTTGTAAAGGAGGTAAAAATGAGCGAAGAAGAATTTAAAAAAGAGAAAGAACATTTAAAACAAACAGTTAAATTGGCAAAACAAACATTGAAACAAGAAGAACACTTTTTTAAAAACTTAGAAAAGTTAACAGAAGATGAATACTTATTAGAAAGTTTATCAAAAACACATTTCACTAAATTAAGAAATCTAGAAAAAGCAACATCAAATCCATACTTTGCAAGAATTGACTTTAAAGAAAAGGAAAGAGAAGTAATTTACATAGGAAAAACTAACATATTTGACGAAGAACATAATGTAGCAGTAGCAGATTGGAGAGCGCCAATATCTAGTGTTTATTATGATGGAGAAATTGGAAAAACAGAGTACAAATGTCCAGATGGAATAATTTCAGGAGAGCTCCTATTAAAAAGACAATATCAAATAGAAAATGAGGAATTATTAAACTATAATGATATAAACATTACAACAAACGATGAGTTATTACAAGAATGCTTAAAACAAAATTCTGATGTAAGACTAAAAAATATAGTATCAACTATACAAAAGGAACAAAATAAAATAATAAGAGCCAATATGTTTAAACCTCTAATTGTGCAGGGAGTAGCAGGTTCAGGAAAAACAACAGTGGCAATACATAGAATAGCATATCTAATATATACATACGAAAAGAATTTTAAACCAGAGGATTTCTTAATAATCGCACCAAATAAATTCTTCTTAGACTACATAAAAGATAGCTTGCCAGATTTAGGAGTAGATTATGTAAGACAAGAAACATTTGAACAATTTGCAGAAAAAATAATTAAAGACAAATTAAAAATAGAAAATCCAAATAAAAACCTAATAAAAATAGTTGAAGAAAATAATGAAGAAACGAAAACATTAATTAAAACTACAAAATTCAAAGGAAGTTTAGAATTTAAAGATGCAATAGATACATATATAAAAGAATTAAATTCACATATATTAGAAGAAAGAGATTTTGAAATATGCGGAATAAAAATATTTTCAGTAGAAAAGTTACAAAAAATTGTACTAGATAATTACAAAAGATATCCATTAAAAGTAAGAATAGAGAAATTAGAAAAATGCATGAAAAAACAAATGGAAAAAATATCAGAGATAGTAATAGAGAAGATTAAAATAAAGAGAACAAAAGAATTATCATATATAAAATCAGAGGAACAAGAAAAAAGAATAGAGATATTTGAAAAATATGAAAAAGAAATATCAAGCCTAATAAAAAATAATGGAGCACAAATAGTAAAACAATACACAAAAAATATAAAAATACCATCAGCTATAAATTGCTACAAAAATATACTAAATGATTTCGAATTACTACATAAATATATAGATGAAGATGTAATAGAATATATTCAAAAAAAATCAAATCAAAAAAATAAAACAATTGAATATGAAGATTTAACACCAATACTTCATATTGAATATAATTTATTTGGAATGTCCGAAAAATTAGAATTAAAACATATAGTAATAGATGAAGCACAAGACTATAGTGAATTTCAATTTTATACATTAAATGAAGTACTATCAAATAATAAATCATTAACAATATTAGGAGACATAGCACAAGGAATATATGAATATAGAGGAACAAACAACTGGAAAGAAATAAATGAAAAAATATTTAAAAATGAAGCTAATATTGAATATTTGAAACAAAGTTATAGAACAACATCAGAAGTAATGGAAGAAGCAAATAAAATAATAAGAGATATAAAGGACAGATTAAACATATTTTTAGCAAATCCGATATCAAGACATGGAGAAAAGATACAATATTATAAGATGAATGAAAAAGAAAAAATTAATAAAATAAAAGAACTAGTAAAAAGTTCAAAAGAAAAAGGACTTTCGAACATAGCGATAATATGTAAAAATAATAAAACTTGTGAAAAAATATATGAAAATATAAAAGATGAATTTGAAAATATAGAAATAATAAATGAAAAATCAGATAGATATATTGGAGGAATAACAATAGTTCCATCATATTATTCAAAGGGATTAGAATTTGATTCTGTAATAATTGCAGACTATGATGCATACAATGAAGATATACTTGATAAGAAATTATTATATGTGGCAATGACAAGAGCAATGCATATATTAAATATATTTAACTAAAAGGCTCATAAATAGGCAATTATAAGCGATTGAAAACTGATGAAAAATAAAAAATAAATAAAATTTAAAAAAATGTTGACACACAATAAAAATGGTGTTAAAATACCAAACAGTGTAACGAAAATATACAAAAAAACGACATCAAAAAAGTTTTTTAAAAAGTTTAAAAAAATGTGTTGACAACTAAAAAGAATGGTGTTAAAATAACAAACAGCGTTACGAAAGTTAGACAAAAAAAGATAAAAAAACACATTAAAAAAATTTAAAAAAAGTGTTGACAAAATACAGCTCGTTATGCTAAAATAAAAGACGTCCTCGATGAGAGAACAAAACAAAAAAGTACATTGAAAAGTAAACAATATCCTTTAAGAACCAAGCGGTAGTAATT
>CANCZH010000080.1 GCA_947382445.1 uncultured Clostridium sp.
TAATAAATGAAAATGGAGATATAGTAAAACAAGAAACATTAACTCCAAGTTCAAATGGAATTAGCTTTGAAAAAGGAGTTTGCGAAGAATTTGAAATAAAAGTAGTTGCAGATTATGATTTAGATACAAATGCAATTACACAAGGAGATAATGAATACAAAAATCAAGAATTACTATCAGAAACAATAAATATTAGTCAAAACCGTTTGTTTGAAATAAAAGATATAACAAGTGTAACATTGTATGGAAAATCAGACGATGGAATTGTTTCAGAAGTATCAAGAGTAACAGAACAAGATTTAACAGATTTAAGCAAATATATAGTAAAAGTACAAACCAAAGGCATGCCAGCATTATATGCAAATATAGAGTCAATTGAAATAGATGAAGATAATAAATTAAACTTTATATTAGATTATAAAGATGTGATTCAATATGAAAACGGTAAGAAAAGTAGTAAATTAAAAGTAGAATATGCAGAAATGATAAATGGCGTAGCAGAAAATAAAAGTTTGGAAAGTCTACTTCAAGAAATTACTGCTAATCCATCAGGAACATATGAATTAACACAAGACTATGATGCATCTAATATGAAATCTTCAGGAAGTACTGTAATAGATGTAGCTTTTAGTGGTACTTTAAATGGAAATGGACATAAAATATATAATCTAAAAAAACCTTTATTTAATTCTCTTGTTGATAATGCTAATATTGAAAATATAGTATTAGAGAATGTTGAATTAGTAGGTGCAACAAGTAAAGGAGCAATAGCAAATATTGCTGAAAATACTACTATTTCAAATGTACACATAAAAGGTCTATCATTTACTACAAGTGTAGAAGAATGTGGTGGCATGATAGGAGAACTAAAGGCTGGTTGTACAGTTAAAGAAAGTAGTGTAACAAACTTTAATATAAAGCTTACTTATTTTAGAGTTGCTGGTATTACAGGTAAAATGGCAGGAAGTACTATAAAAGATTGTTATGTAGAAGGAACAATTGAATCTGTAACATCTACTATAGATGGAATTGGTGGAATAGCTGGAGATTCACAAGGAACACCACAATCAACAATTGAAAATTGTATAGCAAAAGTAAATTTTGTAAATAATACAAGAGCTAAAAATAATGGTGGTATATTGGGACTTGCAAGAAATGCTAATACAATATTAACTAATAATATAAGTTTAGCTACAGGTACAGGATTAAATCATGTTTTTGGTACAACAGTACATTCTACATCTGGTAATAACTATGAATTAGAAGAATCTGAATTAATTTCAAATGTTAGTACTAGTAATAAAAATCTAGTTAAAAGAGTAGCAAAAGCTAATTTAAATAGAGAATTCTTTGCAAATGAGGCTTTATTTAATGAAGATATTTGGGATTTAGATGATGTTTCATATGATAAATTACCACGTTTAAAAAATAGTGACCCTAATGGAACTATTGAAGAAGTGGTAGAAAATGATAATAAAAAATTATATATACCAGAATATTACAGAATAAGTAAAATGTCTGGATATGATAAAAATAAAGATATAACATATAATAACTTACATAAATTAATGCCATATTATGATGCTAAATATTTAGTAACAGATGGTTCTAAAATAGCAAGTGATAATGTTTTAAATACAAAAATTATAAAACATATTTTACCATTTGCAAATAATAAATTAGTAACTTATCTTACAACAAATAGTTATGATGGTATTAATAAAATAAAAGTAGAATTTGATGATTATACTTTTGAAGAATATACAGTTACTTTTGAAAGTTTTAAACAAGGTATAGCAATTTATAAAATAGATGATTTAAATATAAATTATGCATTTGATAATTATGTTATAAATGAAGATTCAGAAGTTATAACTAAATTAGCTGATTATATAAAATCATTAGATTATAATACAGTGTTAGAGCCACTTACTACAGCAGCAGATAATAGACAATATAAAGATAATTATGATTCAGTAATTAAAAATATGGCGCAGGAAATAGCACTTAATATTTTACAAAATGATGAAGATAGTATACTTATGTTAAATAATGATATACTAAACAAAAAAATTGAACAAGAATTAATTGGAACTGATAAAATAAATAAAATGATTTATGCATATAACTATTATAACCGTTGGTATGGCTTTGAAATAGGTGGTGCAAAAGTATCAGATATTATGTTATTTGATGGTGAGATGTATTCAGATACAATGACATTTTATAATGTAGTAAGAGAAGTACTTTCAGGAAATATGAATCCAGGAAATACAAACACTTTCTATGCTAATTCTCTAAAAAAATATACAGGAAGTTCAACAATTAGCTATTTTTTAAATTATATAATAACTAATATTGGTGGATATGAAGATGTAAATGATTGGTTTACTGAATACTTTGGAGCAAGAAATATTTTAGCTGAATTTGGAGTAGATAAAAATCCTGATATTTTATATCGTGCTTGGTATCAACTAAGTAAAAAGCAAAATATGTTACTTCCAGTTATTACACTGCCAGCTAATTGTACTTATATGATTAGTGGTCCTGCTCATTTACAAATTGGACCTTCACAGTTGTATCATAAAGATGTAAATACTGAAGCAGGTCAAGCAGCTGTTAGAAGAACTCTTAATAATCATGTGGCACTTGTAAAAAGACACTTAAGTACATTAGCAGGCTCATTTGATCCAGGAAAATGGAATAATTATTGTATTATGGTTTATGATTGTACTAGAATCATTACAGGTTATAAAAATTCATATTTTCCAGGTACTAATATTGTAATAGGTACTTCACCTGTATATACTCAAGGAAAAGTTGGACAAAATTATCCATTCTTCAAAAACTTTAGTGAGGTATTCGGTTTATGGCAACCAAGTGGAAGTGCTGCAGGTGTTGGAAATACTGCAGGATTCTTATGGTTCATAGCTAGACCAGGTCTTACAAATTATGATACTTGGACTCATGAATTTGAACATGCTTTATTTGATAAAATTATGTTATTCCAAGCTGGAACTAGATTTAAATATGGTCTTGAAACACTAACTGAAGGTAATGTTGAACAAAATGGTGTTTGGAGTGAAAATAACCTTGTCCAAGATGTTGGACCATATTATTTCAATACAACTTATGATTTAAATAAGGAAGGAAATGCAACTCAAAATTTAAGTCCTGATAGAATTGATACTAGAGAAAAATTAGAAAATTATTTTAAAGGACAACAGAATGCGTTAGACTTGCTTGATTATATTGAAGGTAAAGCCTTTATAAGATTAACACCTGAGCAACAAGCAAGAGTTGCAACAAGAATGAATCAGTCTGGATCATGGTCTACTTGGGGAGCGATTACTGCAGCTCAAGCAGAACAAATGAATTTAACCTCATTAGAGTCTTTATATGATAATAGAATTATTATACGTCCAGAAAACGCATGGGGTGTCAGTGTAAGAGGTCTTAGTGTAATTAATAGTCTTGGTGCTAATGATTATGGATTTGAGTCTGTTTGGGTAAATCGTTGGTATATCGGTCATAATGATAATGGTATTCCAGATGCATTCTCAGCAAAACGTAATTATTTTGAAATGCTTGGTTATGCAGGAGTTGATGGATATGTTACTTATGGAAGAGGAAACACTAAAACAGATCTTGATGCTATTCAAAAAATTACGAAGTCTGTTACTGGTACAGCTATGAATTGGAAAGAATACAAGATGAGTAGATATGCTACTATTGAAGAAAATTTAAAAAACAATAAGTATATTGATGTTGATTATATGATTGAAAGATTCTATCAAGCTTTATCAAGTGATACTAATAGAAATGCGACTCAAAGAACAAATCTTAGAAAAGTATATTATCATTACTTAAAGAGTGTTACAAATGATTTCATTGCTGATCCACTTGGAACAGATTTGGAAATGACACATATAAAAACAGCAAATGAACTTATAGAAAAAATAAATGATAAACCTTATGGATATTATATTTTAGATAATGATATCGACTTTACAGGAATAAGTGATTGTGTAACAAATACATTTATGGGAATTTTAGATGGTAATGGACATAAGATAATGAATAATACCAATTCTATATTCCAAAAAATAAGATATGGTTATGTAAGAAATCTAAAATTTGAAGGAGCTAATATTCCAAAAAATATTACTAATATAGGTTTCTTAGCTAAGCAATCACAATCATCTACAATAATAGATATAGATGTAAAAAATTCAAAAATTAATTCAGCAGGAAGAAATGATATAAATCTAATCGCTGGAGCTACTAATACATTAGTATATGATAACTGTAATGTTGAACATTTAGTTGCAAATGTATCAAGTGCTTCAGAATTTGTAAGTAAAATACAAGAAGATACAAATGGAGAATTTAATATAACTGGCGATATAGACTTTACAGATTATACATCAACTTCTAATGCCGTTATAACAGATACTTTCACTGGTAAAATAAATGGAAATGGACATAAAATTTCTAACTTAAATAACCTAAGCTTATTTGCAAACTTTAATGGAACATTTGAAGATGCAATTATAGAAAACTTTAGTAATAGTAGTACTGGAAGAGGTAGTGGTAACTTTGTTACAGCTTTTGCTCAAGAAACAAATAAAGCAGTTGTTAAGAATGTAACATTTAAAAATATTACTTTATCTGGTAATCATAATGTAGCTGTAGTTGCTGGAATGGATGGAAAAACTAATGCAACTTCTGTATTTGAGAATATTAAAGTATTAAACTCTAATGTTACAGGAACAGGAGTTTATGTATCAAACTTTATAGGTAGAAAATATGGTGGAAGCATTAAAAACGTATATGTACAAGGAACACTTAATATTACTACAACTGAAAATGGTGGGTTAGTAGGTACAATACAACAAGGTGGTTCAGGTTCTTATGAAAACATCATAACAGATGTAAATATTAATAAACCAAGAAATACATATAGTAATGTTGCAAATAGTATATTTAATGGTTCATTAATAGGTGCTATTTATACTAATCCAGTAATTAAAAATTGTGTTTCATTTGGAGATATGACTGGATATACTGATGCATCTAATAATGAAATTGTACCATATAAATGTGTTGGAGCAGCTGAAAGTCTTATTACAGCATGTTTAACAAAATGTTATGAAATAACAGAATCAATAGGGGCAAGTCGTGTTACAGCTAACACTGCAGGTCACTTAGATACTATTTCAAGAACAAACTTAAATGCTGAATTCTATAAAGATTTAGGATTTAGTGAAGAATTTTGGGACTTTAGTACAATAGCTACAAAAGGATATCCTACATTAAAATAGGAGTAAATTTAAAAATAAAAAATGTTGATTTTGCAAACGCAATATCAACATTTTTTGTTATAGGAATAAATTTATAACTATAAAATAGCTTTGGAGCGTAACAAAATTTATTTTATTTAATTAGTTATGTCTAAATTTGTGACATTAAGAATAGACTGTATTGATGTGGAATTCGTGAATAAAATGTCTAAAATAGTTATAGCGTTAATATTAATAAGTATTATTAATGCACAATATATATTTGGAGTAAGCTATTTGTATGAGAAGAAAAATAGCTATAGTAAGTTAAAAAGTAGTATTTCAACTGTTGCTACTCCATCATTCACTTTTGAATAGTATTCACAAGTTTTAATGGAACCAAGTACTGGAAAAATTTTATATGCTAATAATGAAAAGAAAAAATGCTTCCTGCATCAGCTACTAAAGTTATGACTATATTACTTATTATGGAGCAAATTGATTCAGGAATATTAGATTATACAGATACACAATTTGATTTTTCAGGATATTATTCACTATATGATGAAAATAATGAAAGTAATGAATCAGAATATGAATATATTGAAAATGGTAAAAAAGATACAAATGCTATGCTTATTTCTACTGGATCAACTGAATACACAAATACAAATAATATATATGATTTAGCTGGAAATGTAGTAGAATATACTAATACTTATTCAGAAGATAGAGGATATTATAGCGTAGGCGGATATTATACACAAATTTCTGGATATCAAACTTTTATAGAAGCACACCAAATAGGAGATAAGTCTCCACTTAAAAAATTTGGATATAGAGTTGTTTTATTTTTAAAATAAAGAATAGAAAATAATATATAAATATGTAATTATAAAATAGTACATAGGAATTTACCTATGTACTATTCTTATATAGCACAAATGTTTGTTTTAATATTGCATTTTGTATATAAAAATGATAGAATTATATAACAAAATGTTAAATAGGAGAAAAGATATGAAAAAGATTTTACTTACAAGTACTGGATTTGAAAATAAGAATATAGAAAATAAGTTTATTGGGCTATTAGATAAAAGTGTAGAAGAGGCAAAAGTATTATTTATCATAACAGCTGCTATAGATATTGAGGCAGTTATGATACTGTCTAAATGTGCAGATGATCTACTAAATTGTGGAGTTTTAAAAGAAAATATTACAGTATATAATATGCACGATAAAATAGACAATATAAATGAATATGACGCAATATATGTATGTGGTGGTAGTACAAGATATTTGCTAAAACGAATGAATGAAATTAATTTTAAAGATACATTATATAATTTCATTGAAAATGGTGGAATATATATTGGAGTAAGTGCTGGAACTGTAGCAGTATCTGGAACATATGAAAATGGAATTAGACTTATTTCAAATAAAATTGATGTACATTGTGAATATGGTAATGAAAATGGCAAAATAATTAATAATGATGATATTAATTTGACAGATAGTCAAGCAATATATATTGATGATAAAGGAGCAATAATATTTGAATAAAAATAGAGAAAGAGATCTTTAAATTACATTGAAAATCCATAA
>CANCZH010000081.1 GCA_947382445.1 uncultured Clostridium sp.
ATTTCATTATTTTTGACTTCTTCTAATTTTTCATGAATCCAATTATATTCATCTGCAAGTTCTGTAAAATCCCCATCATCATTTAAATTACTCATAACTGCATCCATAACTTGGTCTTCTATATCAGTAATTTCATATTCATTATATTCTCTATCTCGGATTTCCACACCAATATTTTCTAATAGTTCAACTTCTCTTTCATCAAGTCTACCTAAAATTCTCATACATTACTCCTCTAATATATTTATATCATCTGCATCAATTTCACCATTAAAACTAAAGTTTCCATCAGAATCTTCATTTAAAGAATCATCTTCAACATCATTAAGTATAGATTTTCCATCTTCATCAATAATATATATAACTGTTTCACCATAAAATACCATTGTAATTTTTTCTTCTTCTCCTAAGAAAGATATTTTAATATCTATACTAGTTATATTATTATCACCAGTTGATTTTACTGGTTTTTCAATATCTACTAATTTCATTTCTTTCTCTTCATCAGAAAATTGTGCAATATTTTCTGAACTAGTATTAGTAGTATTTTCAGTTGTTTCTTGACTACCCATTTGACCGAATGCCTCAACCATAAGTAATAAAGTAGTATATGACTGTGGTAATTCTTTAAAAGCATCTGTTACTTTTTTAATTTCATCACTATCATCATCAATAGAAGAATATTCATCTAAAAATTTTGAATCATCACCATTTATATTACTATATGCAAGATACGCTTTTGCATCAACACAATCTTCTAAAAAAGTTTCCATATCATCTTTATCCATATAACCTGCTACGAATTTTTCAGCAGCATCTTTGTAGAATTCATCTATTCCTTCACCAATTTTTTTATCATCTTTTGTTTCATTTTTTACAGTATTTTTAGTTGTGTTCTTTGTTGTATTTTCTGATGTTTCATTTCCTCCAAATTTAATTTTTGAATTATCCTTTTTATTATTTTTTTCACTCATTCCCATAACAACGAATATAACTATTGCAACTATTATTACAATTATAGCAATTATTGCTGGAATCAATACTTTCTTATTCTTTAAAATATTATTCATTTTCTACCTCCAAATTTTAATTATCTCTATTATATTTTGTATAATGTAAAAAGTAAATACTTTTTAATAATAAAATATTAAAAAAGCTAGTATTTTTGTGGCTTTTATGGTATAATAGAAATGTAGTGAGTCATAAAAAAAGAGAGGAGAAAAATTATGTTTAATATGTCAAAAGAAGATAAATTCAACTTTGATATTGCTAATCTTAAACAAGATTTTGCTATTGAAAATATGAACATAACAGACTCAGATGTAGAAATATTAAAAAGATACTCAAATTCAGAAATATCTGAAAGCGAAATGATAGATATTTTCAAAAAAGGAATTTAATTAGATGGAAAATTTTTATAATACACAAAATTCAATTTATTGCTATCCTGGAACTAATATATTAAAAAATAAATTAGATATCCATGATAGCAATAAATTATTTAAACTAGAAAAGCAAATCGTTTTAGCTAAATCATATATTCTAAGACAAAATAACAATATAGGCAATTTTGATAAACAACATTTTGTGTCTATACATAAATTTTTATTTGGAGATTTATATCCATTTGCAGGAAAATTCAGAACAGAAAATATTTCAAAAGGAGAATTCACTTTTGCTTGGTGGGAATATATAGAAAGCGAATTAGATAGATTACTATTAGAACTTAAGTCAGAAAATTATTTAAATGATTTAGATAAAAAATCTTTATCAATAAGACTGGCATATTATCTTTCAGAATTAAATGTTCTCCACCCATTTAGAGAAGGAAATGGTAGAACAATTAGAGAATTTATTAGAGAACTCGCATTAAAAAATAATTATATTCTAGACCTACAAAATACAACGCCAGAAGAAATTTTTAATGCATGTGTAAAATCAGTATATGATACAACAGATTTAGAAAAAATTTTATATAATTGTTTAAAAGAAAACATACCACATACATAAAAAGTATGTGGTATATTTTTTAAGAAATAGTTAATTCATTTCCATTAAATCCAATTGTTACTTTTGAATTTGGAACAACTACTTGTTCTAGTATTTTTCTAGCAATTAACGTCTCAAGTTTCTTTTGAACAAATCTTCTAAGTGGACGAGCACCATAAACTGGGTCATATCCATTATCTATTAAATATTTTTTAGCTTCATCTGTTAATTTAATTTCAATTTGATTGCTTTCTAGTCTTTTATTCAAATCAATAATTAATAAATCTAATATTTTTTCAATTTCATCTTTCTTTAAAGGTTTATATAAAATTATCTCACTTAAACGATTTAAAAATTCAGGTCTAAATGATTGTTTTAATAATCCATTAACTTTTTCTTCTGTTTCAATAGAAATATTACCATCTTTATCTATTCCTTCTAAAATGTATTCGGAACCTAAATTAGATGTAAGAATAATAATAGTATTTTTAAAATCAACTGTTCTTCCTTGTGAATCGGTAATTCTTCCATCATCTAAAACTTGTAATAAAACATTAAATACATCAGGATGTGCTTTTTCTATTTCATCAAATAATATAACTGAATATGGTTTTCTTCTAACGGCTTCTGTCAATTGTCCACCTTCTTCATATCCTACATATCCTGGAGGTGCACCAATAAGTCTTGAAACAGAGTATTTTTCCATATATTCGGACATATCTATTCTAATCATATTGTGTTCATCATCAAACAATGCTTCTGCCAAAGCTTTTGCAAGTTCTGTTTTACCAACACCAGTTGGTCCTAAAAACATAAATGAACCAATTGGTCTATTAGGATCTTGTATTCCAGCTCTTGAACGAATAATAGCATCAGTAACTTTTGTAACTGCGTCATCTTGCCCAATTACTCTTTCGTGAAGTATATTTCCTAAATTCAAAATCTTTTCTCTTTCACTTTCCATTAATTTTGAAACAGGTATTCCAGTCCATTTAGCAATAATCTTAGTAATTTCTTCATCAGTTACTTTCGTTCTAAGTAAACTAGATTCTTTAGATTTTGTTGCAATTTCCTCCTCTTGTTTTAACTCAGTTTGAATTTGAGGTAACTTACCATATTTTAGTTCAGCAGCTTTATTTAAATCATAATTTCTTTCAGCATTTTCAATTTCAGCATTTACTCTTTCTAACTCTTCACGCAACTTCTGAACCTTAGAAATAGCATCTTTTTCATTATCCCATTTTGCCTTCATTTCATTAAACTTAGTTTTCATTTCAGCTATTTCTTTTCTAATTTCTTCTAATCTTTTTTGAGATAATTCATCTTTTTCTTTCTTTAATGCTGTTTCTTCAATTTGATACTGAGTTATTTTATGAGAAATTTCATCAAGTTCAATAGGCATAGATTCCATTTCTGTTTTTATCATCGAACATGCTTCATCAATTAAATCTATTGCTTTATCTGGTAAAAATCTATCAGAAATATACCTATGAGAAAGTGTTGCAGCAGTAATTATAGCATTATCGCTGATTTCAACGCCATGATAAACTTCATATCTTTCTTTAAGTCCTCTTAGTATAGAAATAGTATCCTCAACTGTTGGCTCATCAACCATAACATGTTGAAAACGTCTCTCCAAAGCAGGGTCTTTTTCTATATATTTTCTATATTCATTTAAAGTTGTAGCTCCTATACAATGAAGCTCTCCTCTTGCAAGCATTGGTTTTAAAAGATTTCCTGCATCCATAGCTCCATCTGTTTTACCTGCACCAACAATAGTATGAAGTTCGTCAATAAATAAAATTATTCTTCCATCGCTTTTCTTAACTTCTTGTAAAACAGCTTTTAATCTTTCTTCAAATTCTCCTCTATATTTTGCTCCTGCTACTAATGCTCCCATATCTAAAGAAAAAATCGTACAATTTTTTAATGCTTCTGGAACATCACCTCTAAGAATTCTTAATGCCAATCCTTCTGCTATTGCTGTTTTTCCAACACCTGGTTCACCAATTAAACAAGGATTATTTTTAGTCTTTCTCGAAAGAATTCTTATAACATTTCTAATCTCATCATCTCTACCAATAACAGGATCAAGTTTTTGTTTTCTTGCCATTTCCACTAAATCTGTTCCATATTTTTCTAAAACATTATACGTTTCTTCTGGATTATCTGAAGTAACTCTTTGTCCTCCTCTTACATCAGATAACACTTTCATAAACTCATCTTTCTTAATGTTAAAAATTCTAAATAGCTCTTTAATTTTGTTATTTCCTTTATTAAATAAAGCTATCATTAAATGCTCAACAGAAACATATTCATCTTTCATTTGTTCAGCAACTTTTTCGCTATCTAAAAGCACATTATCTACATCTTGAGTTACATATATTTTATCAGCCTCACGTGAACCCATCACTTTAGGTAATTTTGAAATTTCAGATTTCACACTGTTTTCAAAACTTTCACTTACATTCATTTTTTTCAATATTTGTTTTATTAAACTATCATCTATTGAAATTAAAGAATATAAAATATGAATTTGCTCAATTTGTTGATTTTGATTTTCTATAGCAACATTTTGTGCATTTTGTATTACCTCCATTGACTTTTGCGTTAATTTTTGTGTATTCATAAAATTCACCTACTTTTCTTTATATATAATCATTATTTCTAATTACAAAAAATATTATACTCCTCATTTTTAGCAAAGTCAATAAGAGAGTGCTAATTTATATCATCAATTTTTATCCATAATATTTAGCACAAAAAGTATTAATATAAAATAAAAATAGTAAATTATTTTATTAAAAACTTCACGTCTCTAAATAATTTACTATCTTTATTTCTGTTATAAATATATCAAACATCTTAATGTAAAATTGGCATTACAGGTCTACCAGCCTCCTCCGGCCTCCGACCTCCTCCGCCTCCACCAGAGAAGCCACCACCTCCTGAACCACCACTTGATGATGGTGCTGTCGAAGCAGATGACATACCAGATGAAAACGAAGATGAAAATGATGTTGTAAATGATGTTGCATCAAACACTCCATTATGATACATGTATGGAGAACACCAACTTGGTGCATATGATGCTGATTTCAAGACATTTTCAAATTTATTTGCCCATTTATTTTCAAGTCCAAGCACATATGCATATGGGAAATATTTATCAAACATCTCTGGTGTTTTATCTTCGAAGTCATCATCTTTAGCTGTTTTTATAAACATTTTAAATCCTTCAATATCTTCTTTAATTCTTAATCCTTCTTCCGAATATCTAACTATCAATTTGCCAAAAATAAACTGATCAACAATTATAGCTACAATCATCCAACCAATGATGAAATCTTCGAACCAAACCAAAAGAGCAGATGAAATTGCCATAATTATCATATATATAAATGGTATACCAAATATAATAAAGAGCAGAACTTTAGCTATTTTAGGTGAATTTGATTTTAATATTGCTACAACTAAGATTATTGGTATACCAACACATATAGACAATGGTAATACCACTAGTACTTTCATAAAATAGCTTTCAGCTGCAAAACTATTTACCATAACTCCAATAATAATTGCCACTATAAATGCAATTATTGTTGATATTATAGACTTAGCAATTTTGCCCCCATTTATAAAGAATAATTTATTTTGAAATTTTTCACTAAGAGTCTTAGCAGTAGAAGTTTTCAAATAACTTAATCTTTGTTGTAAACTATTAGAATATTCTAATACATCTCCATCTTTAATCTTTTTATAAATTAATTTTTCAACATCATCTAATTCTGGTAATCCAGAATTACCTTGATTTTTTTCAATAATAATTTTTCTATCTTTTTCACTCTTTTTAGTAAATTTTAAATATCCTTTAACAGCTAAATCTATCATTGAAGCCTCTAAAACTCTATTTGTACTTCCCATAGTTGATACATATTTTACATCAGCAGGTGTCATTCCATCTGGTGGATAATATTTAGGAATTATAACATTAGGTTTAGGGTCCTTTCCACATTTCTTCCAGCAAGAAATCTGCCAGAAAATTAATCCAACTAAAAATATTATCATTATTACTGAAATTATATTATCTTCCAAAAACCACATTATTTTTTGTTGTAAGTCTGGTTCAGTTATTGCACCTTTTTCTACAAATATAGAAACTGTAAATGCCTCTTGAATAGGAATAGTCTCATATATATTAAATTCTACTGCATTTTCATATGATAATATATCATAAAAAACATACGCATTATTTTCCTTAGAACCATATCTTCCATTATATGTTTTAAGTTTATCTTCAATAAACTTAGTTCCTTCTGGGAAATAAATTTTAGCATGACATTTTTCTATTTCAAAATTCCATCCAGAACCAATTACATTCCAATACAATTCATCATAATCATCATAAAAAGTTATTTGCCTTTCAGTAGTATATTTTATAGTATATGTATGAAGCCCTGTTCTCAAATAAGTATCTTCATCTCCAATTCTTATTCTAGCTCCTCTTTCTACACTACTAATATTATATTTAACATCTTCACCATCTAATAATACTTCTTTTACATCAAATCTAACTTTTTTATTTTCATATTGAGTTGGAAAGTCTCTGTATATACCGTGTTTTATCTGATCATTTTTAGCATAGACAGTTATTTTTTCTGTTACATTCATACTTGCATCTTCATTAATATGAATTTCTACATCATAATCTCTTATGTTTTCTTTTTCAAATTTTGACTTATCCTTAATTGAGTCTTGATAATAATTAGTTACAGCATTCACAATGTTTGTCATTAAGAAAAATACAACTACAAAAATTATACTAATTTTTTTCTTCATTTTCATCTCGTATAATCAATTATATAGAAATATTAATCTATTCAATTGAT
>CANCZH010000082.1 GCA_947382445.1 uncultured Clostridium sp.
AGTTTTTCCACTAGCATTAGCACCATAAATTGCAGATACTTTTAAATATTCACCATTATCTATTTTAGCAACATTATACTCATGTTCTTTTAATGATGTTGCTTCCATATCTAAACAATTTTCATTTTTAAAAGATTTAAAATTTTTGAAACTAAATCTTATTAACATTTCTAAATCCTCCTTCACTTTATATATTATATGCTAAAATTTAAAAAATATCAATATTTTTGAGATATTTTCTCAAATTTATCGATATTTTTTTAAATAATATTATAATTTTTTGTTATTTTAAAGTGCAATTTTTGCACTTTAAAAATGTTAAAATTGCACTTTAAGTTTACAATTAACCCTCTATTCTATCTTTTTGCTTAAAGGAAAATTACTAAGATTTCTATATTTATTATTTTCCCACTCTTCATATTTCCTTCTATAGTTTTCTTCATCACTTGCTAATACTTCTGTGCCATCATCGAAAATAATTAAAACTTTACTAAAATCTTTTCCTCCAAAATGTAAATATTCATTACCTCCATCAATGTGGCAACTTTCACATTTACAAGATACTAAATAATGTACACTTTTTGATTCAATTATATCTCCACAAATTAAACATTTAATTTTCATACTTAAATTCCTCATCTATATATTCTTTGCTATTCATATCTATATTCTTCAGTATCCTCGGCAACCATTAAATCACTATAGTTTTCATCCTCATCGATTGGATAAATAATTTCATTAATATGTTCTAAACTTCTTTTTAAGTATTCTGCCAAAGCTTTATCTTCACAATATATATAACATCCATTTTGTCCTCTTGTTAATAATGTTCTATATGTATTTTTTATAATTTTATTTGCTAGCTTTAGGGCTCTTTCTGAATTTTCTTTATACATCTTTTTGATTCCAGATAATGACTTGTCTGTTGATGCTCTTTCTTTAAAATCTGTTACAACTTTTCCATTTTCATATCGCAAGTCTTTTCCTATAATTACTCCAACATAATCAAACTCTAACCCTTGTGATGTATGTATACAACCAGCTTGTTCAACGGAGTCTTTATCTATTGCCCAAATTGTTTTATTAAAATTCCATTTCATTTTAAAATCATATTCTGGTATTTCTATATCATATTTATCCCCTTTAGGATCTTCTTTTGAAATCCAATCCCAACAATATCCTGCCAATATTCTTGATTTATTTTTAATATTGTTACATCTAATAATTTGTTCTTTTAGATCATTTGGATTATCAAAAATTTTAACTTTATAATCTCTAAGAAATGTCATATCTACTTCTTCATCATTTATGTCATCATACTGTAGAGAACTTTCTACCCAATCTATAAATTTTTCAGCTCCTCCACATCTAAATTGTGCATTTAGTTTTCCATATGATATTTCAGCATTTAATTCTTTGGCAAAAAACTCTATCCTTTCTTTTGTTCCATAATCATCTATATGTATGCGTTGTTTTGAATCAATAAAAAATATTGCAAATCTAGTAGCATTAATAATCTCTTTTATTTGATTCTCTCCTCTTTTTAGGAATCCTGTTTTTTCGGTGAGTCTATGTGCTTCATCAACAATTAATGCATCAAACATATTACTTTTTTCTTTTATGTATGATCCTGATCCACAAAATAAATTATCAATTTCAGTCTTTTTATATGTTCCTTTTAATTGAACAGAATATACATCTCTGGGTGTTTGATTTTTTGTTATATATTGACAATTCATTCCATACTTTCCCAAAAGTTGTCCTAATAAATTTATTGCAATTACGGACTTTCCTGTACCAGGACCACCTTCTACAATATAAACTCTTTTTTTACCATCTTTTTTTGATAATTTTGCTAATCTTTTTGCTTCTTCAAATACATCCTTTTGTAAGTCTACCATAGAAAATTCTTCTTTTCCATTCAACATATTTAGTATATTATCTTGTAACTGTTTTGAAGGTTTAATACCACCTTCTTCTAATATATATAAAGTTTCCTTATGGTCTCCATATTTTATATGTTTGCTAATAAATTCCTTTAACTTATCGTTTTCTCCATTTAAAAAGATTGGTGATTATTCTAAAAGTTCTTTATAGTGATTATCCGTTATTTCATCATTTTCTTTTTTTTCATATCTATGTAAGCATGAACATGGATATATAGCCATTTTATCATCTTCTGCAGCTGCATAAAAATTCTTTATGACTTTTGCATATGAAAGTGCTTGATATGAAGGATGTTGTACAATACCATAAGCTTTTACTTCTACCATATCATCTCTGTCTGTGACTACTTTGACACTATTCCATCTTTTAAATTCTATTACTATAATTGTGTGTTTCTTTTCTTCATTTAATCCACATACTATAAAGTCCACTCTTAGCTTTGAATTATATAATTTAAATTCCATAGCTACAGAAATATCATTTGGAAATCTATTGTCTCTTAATATTCTTTCCATATGATTCGCTGTATCTATCCAAGATTCATTTTCACTGCTTCCAACATTAAACCCTATTCTCTCTTTAATTTTTTTTGCTACTTGATCATTATAAACATCTTCCAAAAAAGATTGCTTTGTTGCTTCATATACTATCATAATAATTGCCCCCACTAATTATTACTTCTATAATTTATTATATTTTGTGCTTACTCCTTTAGCTTTTTCTACTGGATATTTTTTCTTTGTCTTTTCTAATTTTTTTAATATTATTTCTTCTGGATTAACCTCTAATTTCATTGCCATTTGAATACAATATGTAAATACATCTGCAAGTTCTTCATAAACTTCCTCTTTGTTATAATTTTCACTATCCCATTGAAAACATTCTAAAAGTTCTCCAGCTTCAATCGATATTGATTTTGCTAAATTTTCTGGTGAGTGAAATTTATCCCAATCTCTTTCTTCATTAAACTGTTTTATTTCTTTCATTAATTCTTCCATTTTATCACCTTACTTTTTTAATTCTATAAATACATTATCATAACCATATTTTTTCATCATATATATTAAATTTTGTCCATCTATTAAAGTTAATGGTTTATCTTTAACAAAATTTTGTGAATCCGTTCCAAAATAACTTGTTGTAACCAATATTCCTTTGGTCGCTCCTTCATTTATCATTGTTCCATATAAATCTCTAACTGCAGAAATGGGAACAACATTATTATATCTTTTAGCTTGTATTACAAACTTTCCTCCTCTAATTGGATCTGGATCAAAAGCAATTGCATCTACCCCTCCATCTCTACTTGATTGAGTTACATTAACTTCTGCACCATCTTTTGAAAACTCTTTTTCAAACACTTCTCGTACCAAATGTTCAAAATCCTCCCATGCCATTTCTGCCAAATTATTGTCTGGTCCCATATTGTCCAATATTTCCTTTGATTCAATAAATCTTCTATCCTCTTTATTTAAATTCATTATTGGCTTTACTGGAGCAAGTTGAGCAAGCTTTCCTGCAAATAATCCTTTTAATGCTCTTACACATTCTTTAGGCTCAATATTCTCTAAATTGATATATTCAAATTCCTTTCTACTAACTTGCAATGAAATTATACAGTTAGTAAATTCTTTTCCATTTGACTTATCTATTCCAGTTACAAAACCATTAAATACAACCATGTCTATAATCTTTTCATCTGTTGATTCAAATATTTCATGTATTGTTCTTAATGTTATATTAAAAATTATATTTTCATAAAATTCTTCATACGCAACTTTTTTCATTTCTACAGGTCTTATCTCATTTTTTGATTTTATATATTTATATCCTTCGGTTTTAGAAATTTTATCAGTATTTGGTAAGTTATATGAAATAACTAATATCTTTTCATTCTCTTTGTATTCAATTTCATAATCTTTTTCAAAATCTTTAGGATATTTAGAATTTTCTAATACAACTTTAATATATCTTTCTACAGCATCTTGTTTGCCTTCCTCAAAACATTTTTTCCACTCATCTATTTCCTTATTATACTCTTCCTTCTCTCTTTCAAACTTCTCCTTAGCTTTATTGTATTCTTCCTCTGATTTCTTTTTTCTTAAATTGTAACTTTCTAATAATTGTTCATAACTATCTGTAGCTTCCTTTTCTTTTGATAGTCTTTTTTCTTTCAATGATTTAAATATCTTTTCAAAAAAAGTTTCTTTTGGCACATTATTTTTTTCAAATATTTCCTTTATATTAGGTTCTACCTCATTAAATAACCACTTTTTGTAATTATCTTTTCTATATTGAGTATTCCAATCTAATTTATCATTTACCTTTAAAGTATATTTTAGAATATTTTCATATTCTCTTATATATTGTTTTTGTTCTTTATCCATTGCTTCTGTAGTTTGTTGATTGTTGCTTATCATTTCTCTTTTTCTTTTTAATTGTATCTGTTGATTCCATCTTTCATTCATCTGATTAACTTTCAAATCAAATTCCCATTTTGTTTCAGCTTTTATTGTTTTAGTTACTCCTAATTCTGAATTATAAAATGTTTCATTATAAAAATATTTACTTGCCATTATATTCACTCCTAAATATTATAATTATTCTATAATATCTTATATCATAAAATGACATTTTTCTCAATATTTTACCCTATATTTGTCCTTATTAGATCCATTTAATTTTTTCCAAAGAAATTATCATAAGGATACCCTACTTCAATATACAACTCTGTTAACTCCATCTTATACTTTTCTAATAATTCCAAATACTTCTGCTTAAATATACTTTTACAAATCCATTCCACTCCTTCTTTAGAAATTACAACATTATTATCAACTAAAAATTTATATTCTTCTAACCCACTATCACACATTTTCTTTATAGCTTTTCTAACAGTAATATCTTGCCTATTAAAATATTCGCATAATTGTTTAATATTCATATTTTCATTCCACCAATTTTCATTATGTTCTACTTTCAACAATTCTTCATATTGTTTTATTCTAAGTTTAAAAATTCTATATCAGCATCTATTAAAGATTTTTCTTTTTGAAATATACTTGAGTTAACAAGTAATATCCTTCAAGTAAAACAAAATATTTTCTGCTCTTAATTTTTTCACTTCTCTATCTACAAGTAGGATGTTTTTTTATCATAATTTCTATTGCTTTTCTTAAATCCATTTTTGA
This sequence comes from uncultured Clostridium sp., assembly GCA_947382445.1. The sequence continues at coordinate 5,139 of CANCZH010000082.1, forward strand.
TATTTCTTTACCATGTTTAGTTGTTAATCCTAAATTGTGTAATCTTTTCAAAATTTTATTGTATGATAGAAAAATACTATCTAAAATTTGTTGTGTATCTTTATACATATTGCCTCATTTCCTTTCTATGTAAATATCTTAATGCTAGTTTACGATGTATTAAGATTTAGCAAAATTTATTTTGCTCGAATATTGAGGATCATTTTTAATGCCCAATATTCGCCAGCATGGTGTTTTGACACCCTTTTTGCTGTTTAGGGCAAATTGCCCTAATACCTTTTTTGCTCTCCGAGGGATTTTTGATACAAAAATTATTAATTTTTATTAAAGTCTTTCAAAAAAAGTTCAAATTCCTTAAATTTAAAATTCGAACTTTTTTAATTTACTTTTTTGTTTAAATATATTATAATAAATTTAGATTTTGCATTAAGTTAGCATTTAGTTTGGTTACTTGTGCTAGCTTTTTCTTTTTGATTTTCGTCATATATCTTTAGTTCAATTCCGTAACACATTTGATATAATTTTTGAATAATTGCTTTTGATAATTCTTTATCATTACTTTGCTCAAATCTATGTAATAAGCCTTCTTTATCAAACTTAGTTGTTATTATAATTGGTAACTTATTTTCATTTCTATTTTCTATAATTGTATATAGCTTGTACAATGCCCAACTGCTTATTTTTTCTGTTCCTAAATCATCTATTACAACCATATCCACATTAGAAAATAGTTCTATTAACTCATTTTCTGACTTTGAATTATTTCTAAAAGTTTCTTTTATCATATCCAACAATGATGTTAATCTTCCCATTACAACTAGTTTATCTTTTTCTATCAATTCGTTTGAAATTGATGCTACTAAATGTGTCTTTCCTACTCCAGAATCTCCAGTAATAATAAGTCCATTTTCTTGTTCATTATTGATACATTTTTTAGCATAATCTTTTGCACTCTCTACTTCTTTTTTATTAACATCTGTTACTTTAAAATTCTTAAAATTATAATCTTTTAGTCTTTTACTAATATAATTTTGAGAATAAAATTGACCAATCATTTCTCTGTAATGTTCTTTCTTTTTCTGCTCTTGAATTCTAAAGTCTACATCTTTCCAATAGTTTTTGGATTCTTTACAAGTGCATCTTTCATATTCAATTAATTCTGAAGATACATTAGTATATAAGTAGTCTAATCCTATTGGCTTTAAATCTTTTCCACAAAATTTGCATTTATTGCGGAAATTCTTTTGACAATTTTCATATTTTGTATTCTCTAAATCCATTATTGTTCTCATTCTCCTTTCTTGTATTTTTCTCTTGTGTACTATCTTCTATTGCGTTATTTTCCGTTATTGTAACGTTACTTTTTTCTTTTTCACTTTTCAATTTTTCACGATATCTTTGTTGTCTTATTCTATTTTGTTCTTGATATTTTTCGTTTGTTTCAACACTTTGGTATTTA
>CANCZH010000083.1 GCA_947382445.1 uncultured Clostridium sp.
TGAACCGGGGATCAGAGTTTTGCAGACTCGTGCCTTACCACTTGGCTATATCGCCATAAAGTAATGGAGCAGGTAACGGGAATCGGACCCGTAACTAAACCTTGGCAAGGTCTTATTTTACCACTAAACTATACCTGCAAATATATTATCCAAACTTAAAAGTACTTTATTTTATAAATATATATTAGTACAATCAAAGCAAAAATATGATACCAAAAAACAAAACAAAAGTCAAGTAAAGTTAATATATTTGATAAAAATTTTTATAGTTCAAAATAAAGAAGTTAAGATAATCAAAAGCACTCTTTTTACTAATATATGCAGAAGATAAAATATTAGTACCAAAAATTTTATTATTATCAACATAAACTATAATTTCAGCAATTGGTTGATTATCTAAAATAGGAGCAACTAACTCGAATTCATTTATTTCTAAAGAAATGGAGTCCAATAAATTCTTTTTTACAGGATAAATATTATAAGCAATACTATCTAATTTTGGAACAACAGTAGAATTACCTTTTAAAACAGAAATAAAAGGTAAAATATAATTCTCAAAATCATTATACTTATTAGAAATTAAAAATCCAAAATCAACACCAACATAATTTGAAAAAGCATAATTAATTAAAGTAGCAGAATCTTGAGTTCTTATATTTTTAGTATCAGCTCCAAAAACAACCACGACAATATCTAAATTATCTTGCTTAGCAGCAGAAATCAAACATCTACCAGCTTCACTAGTGTAGCCTGTTTTAACACCATAAACAGAAGGAATAACACCTAAAAGTTCATTAGTATTATGAATAGATTTAGAAACACCATTTATAGAAACAGTATAATATTTAGTCCCCACAATTTGCAAAAAAAGTGGATTATTTAAAGCATAATCAGTTAAAATTGCAAAATCATAAGCAGTAGTAAAATGATTTTCATTATCCAAACCATGAGGAGTAGCAAAACTAGTAGAATTTAGACCAAGCTCTTTAGCCTTAGCATTCATCAAATCAGCGAAACCCTGAACAGAACCACCAGCAAATTCAGCTAAACAAACAGCAGCATCATTGCCAGAACAAAGCATTAATCCATAAAGTAAATCTGAAACAGAAACTATGTCATTTGTATGTAATCCAAGACGTGAGCCATAAGTACCAGCAGCATTACTAGACACAGTAACAGTAGAATTTAAATCACAATTTTCCAATATTAATATAGAAGTCATAATTTTTGTAGTAGAAGCCATTTTACAAACTTCTTTAGAATTTTTTTCAAATAAAACAGTTTTAGAATTTCTTTCAAAAATAATAGCTCTTCTAGAAAGAATTTGAGGTTCAGAAACAGTAGTATCAGTAGAAACAGTGATAGTAGGAACTTCCTCAGGGACATTTTCATCTAAATCATCAGCCAAAATAAAACAAGGCATTGATATAATAATAAAAAAGCAAATAAAAATTTTAAAAAATTTCATAAGACACCTCTATAAAAAATATGTTATTACTCTTGTGATATGACAAGAAAAATTAATATAAATATAATATAACTGTAATAAAACACCAAAGTATTGATACTGTAACGAAAGACAATAAAATATAGAAATACACAATTTGACGAAAAAAATATAAAAAGATAAAATAAAATTATATTATTAGAATAATTAGGACAATTGCGCCAAAAATACGATAGGAGATATAATATGGGAACTAAAATTTTGAAAAAAGTAATAGCCATAATATGCATAATAGCAATGATTCTACCCATATCATCAGAAGTGCTTGCAAAGATTACAGAAACACAGGTAGGAACTAAGCAAAAGTTTGGAATTACCCAAATACATACAAGTAAAAAAATGAATGGAGAAGAAGATATTGCATTTGGATATAAAGTAAATGAAAGAGAAGTATACAGAATATATTCAGGAAATAATGACTATGAAACAACAATACTTTGTTTAGATCCAACTAAAAAATTTCCAAAAGAAGATGGAAGTAATGTAGGAAATTATGTAAGTTTAGGAGAAGCAACAAACTCGAACTTAACTAAAGTTAATTCAAAAATAAGTTCAGAAAATGGCTCAAATAAAATAGATTGGCTAATAAAAAATGCAATATTACCAGAGGATTCAAATGAGTTAAAAGAGCAAAAACTTTCAAAAATATTTAACAGATTAATGGAAAGCACTGCAAACACTGAAAATCCATTAACACTAAAAGATGTTAAAGAATATCTAACAGAAGATGATTTAGTATTTGCTCTTCAATGTACAATTTGGAAAATAACAAATAATATATCTTCAGATGTATTATTAGGAAGAGCAAACGCAGAAGAAACATTTGATGGACTAGAAGGAAATGACAGATGGGGATATAAAGGAAGAAAAGGTGCATTTATTCGTGAAATAATGAATTATTATGATACACAATTAAGTGGAAAACTTGAAGAAGACACATCAGAAAAAACAGACCCAAGTTTTGATACAGAAAAAGAAGTAGCAACAAATATTGAAGGTGCTTATACATATATTGGACCATTCAAAATAAATGAAGCAACAAATTATTATTCAATAGATATAACATTTGAAGATAAAACAGGAGCAGAACTTACAAATATTCAATATAGCTTAACAGATAAACCAACAAGCCAAAATGTAAAAATACTACAACAAACAAAAGAAGGTCTAGAAGGAAAAGACTTCTATATTAAAATAAGAAGTTCAACTAGTGCAAGAAAAGTTAAATTTAGCCTAGTAACACAAGTTACAACTAAATCAGCAGTAGGAACTATTTGGGAAGATGAAAATGGAAATGGACAACCACTATTAAGTATAGAAAGAGAAGAAATACCAGGAAAAGAAATACTATACGAAAAAGAATTTGATATAGTAATAGAAAAACAATATGATGTAGCATTAAGAAAAAATATATATGCAATAAAGAAACCTTTTGGAGACACATGGAAAACTACAATATTAGATGGAGCAAAAGATAGAAATCCAGGAGATGCAGTAAAAGCAACAGGAGATGAAATATTTAATCAGTACGAATATAGACATAGAAAAGATCCAGTGGAGGTAGAAGTTGGAGACAGAGTAGTTTATAAAATTACAGTATATAATGAAGGTAAAAATGAAGTAATAATAAAAAGTATAGCAGATTATCTACCACCATCAGGTATAGAATATGTAAGTGAAGACAGTTTAAATAGTGAAAACTGGTCATACAGCAGTACAAATCGTCGTGTAGTTAATCCTATTAATCAAACACTAAGAGGAGTGAATGATAATGGTATAGCATCTGCAACATTTTATATAGTATGTGAAGTAACTGAACAAGCAAAGGGAAAAGTAGTTACCAATATAGCAGAAATAACAGAAATAGCAGCAGAAAGTGAAACAGGAGGATTCGTAACAGTAAGTGAAGATATAGACTCTCAGACAAGTAATATAAAATTACCAACAACAGAAGATGAATGGCAAAGATATAAAGGTAATACAGATGCAGAATATGCAAATCCAGATGATTTATCTAAAAGAGATTATTACTATAAAGGTCAAGAAGATGATGATGATTTTGAAAAAATAGAAGTAAAAGGTGAAGAAAAAATTGATTTAGCATTAAGAAAATCAATAACACATCTAAATGGAAAAGAAGTATCACCTAAAAGAATAGGTATAGTAAATACAGCACCTTTAAAAGATAATGATGAAAAAACTACAACAGCGGATTATTCAGCAGATAAAAAAGTTCCACCAGTAGATGTAAATGCAGGAGATATAGTCACATACAAAATAAGAGTATATAATGAGGGAGATACAGATGCATATGCAAGTATAATAGAAGATTACATACCAGAAGGACTTGGATTTGTACCACAATATTTAGGAAATATACAAAATGGATGGACAGTAAAGGAAGCTGAAACTGGATCAGTAATGAAATTAAATGAAGTAGAAAATGCAAAAATAACAAATTCAGATTTGCAAGGCGCAACAGTAGAAACAGCTAATGTAATAAGAGGAAAAGCAACTATCCAAAGTAAAAAAATACAAGATGAAATAATACCAGCATATAACAAAATAGAAGATAAACTAGATGAAACAAAGTACTTACAATTATATTGTATAGTATTAGACCAAGAATTTGCAGAAAATGAAACAGAAAGAGTAATAAGAAATATAGCAGCAATATCAGAATACAAAAATAAAGATAAACAAGTAATTCCAGAAGATATAGACTCACATGGAAGTACAATAAATCCAGACAATTTTAACCCATCAGACCATGAAGATGATGAAGACTATGATGATGTAATACTAAAAAAAGAAAAGAAAATATATGACTTAGCTTTGAAAAAATACATTACAAGTTTAAGTACAGCAGATGGAAGTAACAAAATAATACCAGATGAACAAAAAAGAAATATACAAGTAACAAATGTAGATGCATTAGTAAACAGAAATGGAAATAACAAAGCAGATGCAACATACACACTTAACAAAATACCAGTAAATGTAGCAGATGGAGATTATGTAACATATACAATAAGAGTATTTAATGAGGGAGAACAAGATGCAGTTACAAAAGAAATAATAGATACAGTACCAAAAGGATTAGAATTTGTACCATATGAAAAAAATACGGATGGAACATATAAATCAGGAAGTAAAACAAACTATATGTATCAATGGGAAACATTTGTAGATACAACTACAGTGTCAGGATGGAAAGATGGAATAAAAACAAAATATTTAAAAGACACAGTAATTCCAGCATTTGATAAAACAAAAGCATCAGGAACAAATAAAGAATTAGGATTAAGTTATGCAGATATAAAAGTTGAATTTAAAGTAAATCTTTCAAAACTACAAGAAACAGAAAAAGAAGAAGTACTAAAAAATGGAATAAAAAATATAGCAGAAATAACAGAAGATGATGGAGATGACAATGACTCTGAACCAAATAATAAAAAAGAAACAGAAGATGATGAAGACTATGATATAGTAATACCACAACAATTTGATTTGGCTTTAAGAAAATTCATTACAAAAATAGATAACAAAGAAATAATAGACAGAATACCAGAAGTAACATATAAAGATGGAAAATTAAAATATACTCATACAAAACAACCTAAAATAGTAGTAAAAGGACAAGTAGTTGTTTATACAATAAGAGTTTATAATGAGGGAACACAGCCAGGATATGCTTCTGAAATAACAGATGACTTACCAGAAGGAATTACATTCTTACCAGAACATGAAATAAATACTGAATATGAATGGAAAATGTATGATGAAAATGAAAAAGAAACAAAAGATGTAAGTAAAGCTAAAAAGATAAAAACAAACTATCTATCAAAAGAAAAAAATAAAAACAATTTATTAACAGCATTTGATAATACTCAAAATATAAGTGAAACAAATCCAGCATACAAAGATGTAAAAGTAGCATTTGAAGTAACAAAAGACAATGTAACATCAGGAGAAAAAATAATAATAAACACAGCAGAGATTTCAGAAGATGAAGACGAATATGGAAATGAAGTTGATGATATAGACTCTATACCAAATAATAACAAAGAAGATGAAGATGACTTAGACAAAGAATATATAGAGTTGAAATATTTTGATTTATCATTACTAAAATATGTAAGCAAAGTAATAGTAACAGAAGATGGAGTAATGAAAGAAATAGAAACAGGATATGATGGAACAGAAAATCCAGAACCAGTAGTGAAAGTAGAATTAAACAAAAAGAAATTAAACAAAACAGAAGTAAAATATGTATATTCTATAAAGATAACAAATGAAGGAGAAATAGAAGGATATAGCACAGAAATAACAGACAGAATTCCAAATGGATTAGCATTCTATGAAGAAGACAATACAGAATATAAGTGGAAAATAAAAGAAGATGGAATAGTAACAACAGACTATTTAAAAGATACACTTCTAAAACCAGGAGAAAGTGCAATAATTCAAATAGTACTTAGATGGGAAAAATCAGAAACAAATTTAGGACAAAAAGTAAATACAGCAGAAATAAGTGCAGACGATAATGAATATGATGTTCCAGACACAGACTCAACACCAAATAATAATAAAGATGGTGAAGATGATCAAGATAGCGCAATAGTAGTATTAACATTAAAAACAGGTAGCAGTCCAATGTACATTACACTAATAACAACAATAATGGCTATATTCGGAATAGGATTTTATTTGATATATAAATATGTTGTTAAAAGATAGAAATTAAAGAGCTATGAAATATAGCTCTTTAATTTTGCTTATAAATAGATAAAAGTAAAAAAATAATATAATTGTAATAAAAACTGAAAATATTGGTACTGTAAGAAAAAATTTAAAAATGGGAAAAACAGCAATTGACAAAAAAGTACAAAAAGATAAAATAAAATTG
>CANCZH010000084.1 GCA_947382445.1 uncultured Clostridium sp.
GCTTGTGGTGCTTTTGTTCCTATTTTTATTGTCCATGCTCTAACTTCTGGTTCTCCTGCTGTTAAAAATGACATTAATCCAAGTAATTTATAACTTGCTTTTATAACTTTGTCTAATCCAGATTCTTCTAGTCCAAGTTCATGTAGCATTTCTATTTTGTCTTCTTTATCTAACACGCTTAGTTCTTCTTCTAATTTAACACAAAGTGGTATTACTTCTGCATTTTCTGTTTGTGCATATTCTTTTACTTTTTGTACATTTTCGTTGTTTTCTGGATTTTCTAATTCATTTTCAGATACATTTGCAATATATAAAATTGGCTTTGCTGTCAATAAAAACGCCTCTTTTAAAACTTCCTTTTCTTCTTCTGAAAAGTCTATTGTTCTTGCTGATTTTCCTTCTTCTAATGTCTTTTTTACTTTTTCTAATGTGTCTATTTCAAATTGATATTTCTTATCTGCTTTTAAATTTTTTCTAGCTCTATCTAATCTTTTATCTACTGTTTCAATATCTGCAAATATTAGTTCTAAGTTTATTGTTTCAATATCTCTTAATGGGTCTACACTTCCATCAACATGAACTATATTGCTATCTTCAAAACATCTCACAACTTCTACTATACTATCTACTTCTCTAATATGTGATAAGAATTTGTTTCCTAATCCTTCTCCTTTACTTGCTCCTTTTACTAATCCTGCTATATCAACAAATTCTATTACTGCTGGTGTTGTTTTTTCTGGTTTATACATTTCTGTCAATTTTTCTAATCTTTCATCTGGTACTGCAACAACTCCTACATTTGGTTCTATTGTACAGAATGGGTAGTTTGCACATTCTGCTCCTGCATTTGTTATACTATTAAACATTGTACTTTTTCCTACATTAGGTAAGCCTACTATTCCTATTTTCATTTTTCTCTCCTTTTAATCTGTTCTTATACTGTTCCCGAAAGTATATCATAAAGATGTTATTTTTTCAAATTTTATTACAAAAAAAGTGCTGATTTTTTCAGCACTTTTTATCTTTCAAATTGACTTTGTTTTTTTGATGCGATGTCTTGTAGTTCACTATTTAATTTTGTACCTTTATTGTTGTATAAAAATACAAATCTTGTTCTTGTATTTGCTTCATCAAATGCTTTCTGGCATTTTTGAATTTCAGTTTCTTTTACTCCCTCTAACATCATTTTATCTTTTATTCCAGTAATTCCACAATATTCAATATTTTCCAAATTCAATTTTCTTTCTGGGTATTCATCGAGTGTATATATTTTATCATCTTTTCCTTTTATGAATATTGGTTCTTTTGGATTATATACTTTTATTTTTGTTTCCCAAACTTTCAATTTTTGTATTGTTTCTTCTGAAATGAAATATTCAGTTTGTAGCTGTGATGAAAACTTTTCTAGTTGTTCTTTGTTTGGAAATGATGTTTTAAACATGCATTCTTCTAAATTTTTGTCTTTCATAAATTCTTTGTATGTTTTTTCGTCTTTTACAATTTTTTTAACACTTAAATAAAATTTTCTTTCTTCTTCATATTCAAATTCATCTTCTATATTTACTTCATTTCCGTTTTCATCTATTTTTGGTTTTATATAAGGAAATATTCTATTGTATATTAGACTTACTAAACATTCTTTATTTGGCAAACAGTTTTTAGCTAATCTTTTAATATTTTCATTATTACAATTTTCTACAATATCAAATATTGAATTGTAAAATCTTATATCATTCCAACTTAGGTATTCATCAATATCAATATTTTCAACATCTGTTTCGGCTAAATGTTCTATAAATCTTTTTAAGTCGTTATCAACATCAGATGTTTCTAATAGTGCTCTACAAAATTCTTCTAAAAATACATCTTTCGGTTTGTTGTCTACTGAATTATATATATTTTCGTAGTTCTCTACTCTTCTTTCCAAAAGTTGTTCTATTTCTGGTTCTACTTCATAACTAAAAACAGGTACTTCCATTTCTTTTCCGTTAAAATTTATTCTATATATGTCACAACCATCTGTTATTTTATCTAATAATTCTAGGATTGTATTTGAGTTTTCTATTTTTTGTTCATCAAATCCTGTTTCTACTCCTAGATATATAGAATCTCTTACAAGAAAATCAGCCCTATCAAAGTCTATGTTTCCTTCTTTTAATGTGTGTAATCCATAATTTTCTTTTTTTACAGTGTCTAGTGTTTGTAATAACTTTGGATTAATATTATTTAATGCTTGTATTAGTTCTTTGTTTTCATGTAATATTCTGTTTCCTAGTACTTCGTGTGCGCCTTTTTTGCTTCCTATTAATTTTTCTAATGCGTGTGAACAGATGTTGTGTCCTATGTCGTGTGATGCCATATCCATTATATCTGCTAGGACTTTTAGTTTTGATTCTTTGTCTGAATGTGTGTTTTTCCATGATGTCTTTTTATATTGTTTTATATAGAATTCTAATATTTTTTGATATGCACCTTTACAATGATCTAATCTTGTGTGTGATGAATTTGGATTTTGAATAGATACATTTGATAGTTGTCCAATCATGCCTATTCTTTTCATTGCACTTGTTTCAAAAAATGCTTTAATTTCAGGGGTATAATATATATATGGTTCTTCTTTTTCTAAGCAACTACTTATATCTATTTCTTTTTCTAGTTTTATATTTTGCTTATCCAATAGCCATTCAAAAAATTCTACATATTCGTTTTCTCCAAATTCTGTAATCTTTTTTGCTTCATTTTTTTGCTCCATATCATTCTACTTCCTTTAACAATATATGATTATTATATTAACATAATGGTTCTTAAAAGTAAAGAAAGCTGTACACAATATAATAACTATTGTACAGCTTTCTTTTATTAATTGTTTTTATTGTGCCAAAATTCTAAAATTAATTTGTCACGTAATTCAATTGATTTTTTTGTTATTAAAGGTCTGTAAAATTCTCCTGGTATTCCTTTAGCTTCATTTAGTGCTTTGTCCATTAAATTGATAACTTCATCTGGTGAGTAAAAATCTAATTTAAATCCTTCCATTTCATCTTTATTTTCTGGTAATGGTTGTGCTACTAAGCTTGATTTTGATATATAATATACTTGTGTGAAAACAATTTCAGCAATCGGATCGCTAGGTCTAATTTCTATTGTTTCTCCAATGTTGCAAAAATCAGAAATATCTCCAAGATATCCTGTCATCTGTAATAAAATTTCTCTTACCTGATGTAATATATTTCTATTTGGTTCTATTGTTCTAGCTGGCAATTTGCATTCTTTTGTTTTAGAATATATCTCTGTTGCAATTTTTCCATCTTCTCTTGTAAATATAATGCAAGCTCTATATCTTATTTTAGGTGATTTAGATATCTTATTAACATCCATTAGTTCTTCTATATTTAATTTTGGAAAAAGTATAGATATCATATTAGGAGTTATTATTCTAAATAATTGTTTTTCATTATTTCTAATATTATTGTTTTCTTTAGTATTAAATACAAAATCATTTTCATTTATATTTTGATATGTAATTATTTCATTATTCTTTGGCAAATATGTCGCCAATTCCTCTGGATACAATGAATTTTTGCTTAGAAGCATTTCAAATATTTTTGAAACACCTCCATGTGAAACAATTAAAACTGTTTTATCTTTATACCCCCTTAGTAATTTTCCAAAGATAAAGTTTATAATTGGCCATGCAAACTCAAAAAACTTTTCTATATTTAAAGGATTGCTATAATCCCAAACAATATTATAATTAAATAAATCTTTATTACGTCCTTCATATAATGCATAATTTCTTTCTGTTAGAGCTTCTTCTGTTATAACTGGTATTTTATTTTCACGTGAATTGTTAATTATATCCATAGTTTGTTTTGCTCTATCTAATGGTGAACAAAATGCTACATCTATTTTTGTGTCTTTTAATTTTTTAGCCATTATTTTAGCATGTTCTATTCCATCATCACTAAGAGGGATATCAACACTTCCTTGCATCTTCTTTTGATTATTCCATTCTGTTTTACCATGTCTAACAAATAAAATTTTCATAACTCCTCCTAAAATTTACTATATGAAATTAGTATAACATATAATTAAAATTTTGCAAAAATAAAGTAAATGGGGCAGTTAAAACTGCCCCAAATGTTTTGCCTAGACATATACGTCAAGGCAAAGTAACTTTAATAGACTTCAATAGATAGCATAATTTAGAATCATTCCTTACACGATCTCATAAAATCCTTAATTTCTTCTTCTAAAATTGAGTCTTCTGTCTTGTAATCCTGTAAGAATTCTTTCATCTCTTTAGCATAACCAATGAAATACTCTGCTTCAGAAATTTGGAACATAAACACTGGCTCTGAGTAAATTGTTAGTGCTGAGATTGTAAACTCGTTTCTTTTGATAGAATCGAGCAAAACCACATGCTTCATTAAGTCGCTATATGGTTCTATTGAATAGAAACTATTTATAGTGAGTTTGTCGTCATCTCCTTCTTCTGCATACCATTTTCCATCCTGTTCGCATACAAATACTGGTAATGAAAAACCAGGAAAGATTCCGAAAGGATTTGTTACTCCTACCAACCTAAAAGTTTTATTTTCGCACTCCTTTCTACTTCGTCTACTCCATTCTTCTATCCGTTTTAATCTTCTTTCTGTTCCATTAGACATATTCATTCCTCCTTAAAAAAACTATTCTAATGAATTTGCTGGTTACTGTATAACTTACTTTCTTATATAGTTTACCATAAAACTTAATCATGTGCAATAATTTTATTTTCTTCCATAACTTTACATTCTTTCTATCTGTTGTGGTTTTAATAATTTTTTCTATTTTTAAAAATATTATCTGGATTATATTTTTCTCTTAATTCTTTCTCTGTTTTTGTTCTTTGTAGTCTCTCATTATCTAAGATTTCTTTTCTTTCCTCTGGCGTTGCCCAATAGTCCCTGTAAAAATTAGCTAGAATAGCTTTTGTAATATCTGACATTTTCTGTTCCTTAAAATCATGTTTAAAATCAACATAATAATTGTATTCTAAGTCTTGTTCATGTTCCATAGTCTCTAATATATCTTTTGGAATCTTATTATAATCACTTTTGGGTATAAATTTTAATATAACAATAACTTCTTTAAACGCTTTTTTATAGTCTGATTGGCTAATTGCAAGTATATTATCTCTCATTTTCTTTTTTCGCCTTTCTAAAAATTTTATCTTTTAATCTATAAATAGTATTTTTTACATGATCTTTTAATGATATATCTATATTTTTTGTTTTTTCTGCTATTTGACTTACAGAGATAGATGGATATGATGTACCATACTCTGTAATATTTTGATTATATTTTGTTATCATTAAAATTCTTTTTAATAATTCTTTTTCTATAAAATCTTTACTAAAAAGACCTTTATATGTTTTCTCCTTTATCATTTTTCTTATGATATTTGCTGTTAAGTTATTCTGCACTCTTTGTGCAATTGGAAATATTGAATCAGGATATTTTTCATATAATTTATCTAATACTTTTTCTTAGCTATCTGCATCCTTAAATGGAAAGCTTTTTTCTAGTTCATGTGTAAAAGCTATTCCCATATCATATAGTTCTGGATTTCTATATTTACCAGTTTCTGAGTTATAAATTGGTATAATATGATCCAATTTTACATCTGGATTTGATAATAGTGCACTCACAAATAAATAGTTTTTGACAAATTCTTTTCTTTCTTCAATCATTTCTTTTGTTATACCTGGTAAATTAGCTATTTTAGCAGAATCTTGGTTTATAAACTCCTCAAGTGTATATTCGTTATTGCTAGAAGTTTCAATTTTTAAATCTATGTTAACAAATTCTTCATTATTATTCAAAATATTTATAGAAAGGCATCCTTCATCTTCTCCATTTTGGGCTAATATAATATTAGCATGTGGTACATCTATTAAATCCAATATTTGTGCAGATAATAGTTCTCTTAAATCAGCGTCATATTCAGCATATCCACCCATATAACCATTTTCTTTATAAAATGCTGTTTTTCCAATACTATCTATTAAATATTCGCCTTTTACAGATGAGAATTCACCTGGTATCTCTTCTTTGTCTCTAATTTTATTTAATTTACACAAATCTATTCTATTCATATAAAAACTTATCCATTTCTGATTATATTATTTTATACAAAAAACTTTACAAACTTCTTAGCTTGTAAAGTTTACATTTGGAGCGATATTCTTACAAATTACGAACTTATTTGTTCTCTTTTCTAAAAATAGTATACATTATTACTAGATTTATTTCAATAAAATTTATGAATTTTTCTACTTTTGTATGTAGGTTAGTCAAACATATGACACACTTTATTTAAAAATAAATATTTATAAC
>CANCZH010000085.1 GCA_947382445.1 uncultured Clostridium sp.
TGGCTGCTTTTGGTGAAAAAATGAAAGAATTAATTTCAGCTAATGGCGAGCTTACTAATGTAGAGGAATGGGGTAAGAAAACTTTTGCTTATGAAATTAAAAAGCAAAAAGAAGGTTTCTACACATTATTTACATTTAGTGCAAAACCAGAATTTATTGCTGAACTTGATAGAGTTCTAAGACTAGATGAAATCGTTTTAAAACACATGGTAGTTAGCTTAGAAGACTAATATAGGAGGTATGCGAAATGAATAAATTTCAATTTATGGGAAGATTAACAAGAGATCCTGAAGCCAGAGTATTACCAAATAGTAGTACACAAGTAACAACCTTTTCTCTTGCAGTAAACAGAAGATTTGCTGATGCAAATGGAGAAAGAAAAACAGATTTCTTTAATCTAACAGCTTTCGGTAAACTTGCAGATTTTTGTGCTAAGTATTACAGAAAAGGACAACAAGTGTTAGTCGAAGGAAGAATCCAAAACAGATCATGGGACGATCAAAATGGTCAAAAAAGATATGCAACAGACTTTATAGTTGAAAATGCATATTTTGCAGATTCAAGAAGAGATCAAGATATGTCTGCTGGAGTACCTTCATCTAGTATGGATGGTGAATTTATTACTGTTGATGATACAGATGATTTACCATTTTAATTTAAATTAGTTGATAGGAGGAAAATTTAAAATGGCTGATAATAAAAAAAGAGGCGCAAGAAACGACAAACCATATAGAAGACCTAGAAAAAAAGTTTGCGTATTTTGTGCAGATAAAGTAGAAGACATCGATTATAAAGATGCAGAAAAATTAAGAAAATATGTTAGCGATAAAGGTAAAATTCTACCAAGAAGAGTAACTGGATGTTGCGCTAAACACCAAAGAAAAGTAACTGTAGCCGTTAAAAGAGCTAGAACAATAGCTTTATTACCATATACAGTAAAATAATAACAAAGCAACCAGATAAAAATCTGGTTGCTTTTTACTTCTTGATTATTTTGTCTTTATGTGATACTATCATGTAAAATTAGAGGTGTAATATATGGAAAAAATAATAGAAATTACTTTGACAGATAAAGAGGATTTTTTGGATAAATATAATAAAAAGAAAGTTACAAATGAAATTGTAGACTATATTATTAGGCAATCAATGTATGTTACAAAAACAGATAAAGTAAAAATAATTATAAATAAGAAATGTAGAATCGAGCAAAATTGCATTCAAATGATAAAGGATGCATTAAATGAAGAGTATAATAATAGTATGAAGTTGCATCACAGCATTGACATAAAGCAAACTTTCTTAGTGTTGCTTGGTATTATTGCTCTTATTTTATATTCTATAACAAAAGATGAAATAATCTGGGGAGAATTATTTTTAATTGCTGGCTGGGTAGGAATATGGGAAGCGATGGATTTAGAATTATTTGATGATGCTTGTGAAAGAAGAAAAAGAAAAACTTTAAAGAAATTATTATCAAGTGAGATAATAGAAAACGATATTTTATAAACTATAAATCACTAATAAATATTATTTACATATAATATTTTGAGGTGATTTTTTTGTCTAATTTTAAAATAGGAGATATAGTAGCAAGAAAGTCATATAATTATGATGTGTTATTTAGAATTAAGTATATTCATCCAAATGGAATGGTAGATTTGGTTGGAATTACTGTAAGAATAATAGCAGACGCAGAAGAATATGATTTAAAGCTCATTACAAAACAAGAATTGGATGCAAGATTAAAAAATATAGAAAATTCTAGGAAAATGAAGATGGATAGGTCGTATAATAATTTAAAAAATAAAAGCTATAAGTTTAAGTATTATAGGGAACCTAATCCTTATAATGTTTATCAAAAAGATAAAATAATGAATATGCCAGCTAGAATAATACATATAGACGGAGACCCAGATTACTGTATACAAAGCAAAAACTTATATAAAAAAATGGGAGTAAACTCATATATATTTAATATAGAAGAAAAAGAACAGTATAGACAAGTACTACCTCTTTTGCAAAAATATCGACCACAGTTGCTGGTTTTAACAGGACATGATGCGTTTATAAAAAGAAGGAATGATATATATAATGTTGACAATTATAAAAATTCAAAGTATTTTATTCAAGCGGTGCTAGAAGCAAGAAAATATGAACATAATTTAGACGATTTAGTAATATTTGCTGGGGCGTGTCAGAGCTATTATGAGGCAATAATATCTGCGGGGGCAAATTTTGCTAGTGCACCTAAAAGGGTACTCATAGATATGACAGATCCTATGATTGTGGCAGAAAATGTTGCATTTACTCCAGTAAATGAATATGTGTCATTAGAAAATATAATATCAAACACAAGAGAGGGAATACAAGGAATTGGTGGCATACAAACTAGAGGCCAACTTAGATATAGTATTCCAGGAATGTAAAAAAAGAAGCCTTAAAAAAGGCTTCTTATTTATCTAAATTAATTATTTGTTAAGCATTTTAGCTAAGCTAGCTTTTTTTCTAGATGCAGTGTTTTTTGCAAGAACACCTTTAGTCCAAGCTTTGTCTATTTTGCTAACAGCTTCATTAAATAATTCTTCTTTGTTGCTTGCATTTTCTTTAACAGCAGCTTCGAATGCTTTAACAGCTTCTTTATAAGCTTTTTTAGTAGCTCTGTTTTGAAGAGTTTTTGCTTCGATAACTTTTACTCTTTTTTTAGCTGATTTAATATTTGGCATTAAATTGCACCTCCTTATGTGTACGTTAACAATTTACTTAAACATTCTAACATAAATAAGAATAAAAATCAAGACATTTGTCTAAAAATAATGAAAAACTATTCTTCTGTTAACATATTTCTATATTCAGAAGCTAAATAAAGAGAACCAGTTATAAGTATTAAATCTGTATTTTCTTTTTTTATTAAGTAATCATATGCATCTTTTAAAGAAGAAAAAGATGTGGCATTAATATTTAACTTTTTAGACATTGATATTAGTTTTTTATTATCAACTGAATCCTTATATGTATTATTATATTCTACAAATAAGATTTCCTGAAAATATGAAGAGATTTCGTTTATAAAACTTTCGTAATCTTTACCTTGTGTAAAAGACATTATTGCATAGTTTTTCTTACCTTTATATTCATGTAAAAATTCTTTTAGTGCTTTTGCACCAGCAATATTGTGAGATCCATCTAAAAATACAGCTGGAGAGTCGTTTAATTTTTCAAGCCTTGCAGGAAAGTTTGTTTCAAATATTCCAGTGTTTATAGCAGAAAATGGTATTTTATATCCTAGATTTATAAGTACATTTGATGCGAGTATTACCATTAGCGCATTATATATTTGGTATTCGCCAATTAAATTAAGTTTATAATATGTTCCTTTATAACTAAAGTAATTGATGCTATGATTGCTTTTTACTATGTCTAATAATTTTAAACTAGGAACATATAGCTTATTATTATTTTTTAAACAATATTGTCTGATTGTTTCTAATACTTCTTTGGTTTGTTTTGGATATGTAATTGTTATTTTATTTTTTTTAATTATTCCACATTTTTCACTAGCTATTTCTTTTAATGTATTGCCTAAAAAATTACAATGATCATAGTCAATTAAAGTTATTATAGAAATAATAGTGTTTGTAATAATGTTAGTCGGATCAAGTCTTCCTCCCATTCCTACTTCTAAGCAAACTATATCGCAATTGTTTTCTTTAAAATATAAAAATGCTATTGCGGTTATTATTTCAAATCCAATTGGTGCATCACCATCTTTTTCCATTTCATTTATTATTGGATCTAATTTTTTTATATATTTTTCTAAATCTGCGTTAGATATAAATTCGTTGTTAATTTGTATTCTTTCATTAAAAGATATTATGTATGGTGAAATATATTTTCCAACTTTATATCCACTGGATTTTAGTACGTTGGCAAGCATAGTAGTTGTTGAACCTTTACCATTAGTACCCGCAATATGGATAAATTTCAAACTATCTTGTGGACACTCTAATTTTTTCATTAGTTTTTCCATACGAGAAGTATCTTTAACATCTTTTATTGAGTTTCTCTTTTTATATATGTAAGTAATAATTTCTTCATTTGTCATAATTAACCTCCGTGTAAAACTAAGATGGGTAAATATTAAAAGTTAAGTATGTCCTTTATTTTAGATTTTAACTCTTGTTCATTGCAATCATTAGATACTTTGAACACTTTTATATTTGGATAATTAGATGAAATTTCATCTGCCATCTTAAGATATTGATTTTGTTGATTTATACTGCTTTCAATAGTAAATTTAGCATAATCTAGTACAGCTTTACCGTCTCTTGATAAACGATTTGCAAATAAATCAGTATTTTCAAGATACAAAGTAATGTAATATATATCAAAATCAAGTTTGCTAAATTTTTCTAGCAAGTCTTCATATACATCCGAAAATTTATACTGCTTAAAATCTAGTCTGCAATAAATTTCTTCTGTGAAAAATGTTCTATCAAAAACTAAATTTATACTTTTGTTTTCCATTCTTTTTATATAATCAAGCAAATCTACATACATATCTTTTGCTTTTTCTTTTCCAGATGGAGTGCTATCGGATGTACCACATAGCCTATATAAGTTAGTGTATTTTAGCCCATGACGAATAAAATCTGTTACTGTTGTTTTTCCGGCACCTTGAGGGCCTTCAACTATAATTAATTTTGAGTTTGCCATTTTTATCACCTTAACCTTCTCTTGGAGTAGTGATTAATTCACTATATGGAAATTCTTTTTCTATAAATTTACAAAAATCTCTAAATTCTCTTTGTTTATGATTTCTTCTTGCTCTATAAACATTTCTCATTATTTCATAATTTCCAGTCCATGTAGATTTAAAGTTATAACTTTGTGGTGAGTCAAAGACAATTTCTCTCCATAAAGACATGGCTTCTTCCATTTTACCATCAGTTTTTAATTGTTGAAATTCAGCAATTCTTTTATTTAAATCTTCAATAACATATTTTCTAAATGGAGTAATATTTATATTTCCTTGTTCATCGTCTAAGCTAAAATCGTCAAAAGTTAGTAGTCGTGTACCAAGTTTATGCATTCTGCTTGTGCTATTTCTTACTGTAGCAACTTTATATGTGTCAAAATCCCACCACCAAGACATTGGAGCAGTTATGTCCATTGATACAAATATTTGTCTTAAAAATTTAGAATGATCAGATCCTGACTTAGTCAATTTTAATGCTAATGCTAGATCTTTTTCACCTACTACGTATTTTCCTGTTTCTTTATCATAATAACTATCACTTTTATCCCAAGATTCTAAAGGGTTACGCATTCCCCTTAATGCACCTTCAAAATTTAAGACTTCTAAATTTTCTACTTTTATCATATTTCTACCTCCCAAAGTTATCAATATAATACATCAAAACGTTAAAATATTCAACGATATAAGCAAAAGTAAAAATAATGTAATAATGGGTTGGACATGGCATATATTTTTATGTAAAAGTAACAGTAGGTGTGGCTTAAATATACTAAAATGGGGATAATTTTAATATGTGTAAATAAAATGAAATCTTTTTACATAATTTTCTTAAAAAAGCTTGCAATTTTTCTACTCATAATGTATAATATTGATGTTGATTTGCGTTGAAGTAGAATGTGGCTACCCAGAGAGGTAGGGAACTTCTATGGAGCATGTCTGATTTTAAATCGGGCGGCAAGTATAGATTAACGTGTATTTGCCAAATTCCTACATGTGTAGAATTTGGTTTTAATATATGTAAAATATGAAACACACGGGGTGGTGTAAAACTTGTCAAACCGGCAAACTATAGAAAAGGAGTGTTTTACATATGTCAAAAGAACAAACTAAAAAAATGAGAATAAGACTTAAAGCTTATGATCATGTTGTACTTGAACAAGCTGCAACAAAAATTGTTGAAGTAGCTAGAAAAACTGGATCTGAAGTATCAGGACCAATTCCACTACCTACTGAAAAAGAAATCATTACAATATTACGTTCTCCACACAAACATAAAGATTCTAGAGAACAATTTGAAATGAGAACTCACAAAAGAGTTATAGATGTTCTTGCACCTAACCAAGCAACTGTTGACGCATTAATGTCAATTGATATGCCAGCTGGTGTAGATATCGAAGTTAAATTATAATAGACTTCTTAAAGTTTTGATGGGTCAACCTAAAACGATAGGCAATGACATACCCTGACATTAAAATTAATATTGAAGTTTAAACAGAGTAAATTAAAGGGAGGAAATCAAAAATGGTTAAAGAAATTTACGGAACAAAAGTTGGTATGACTCAAATTTTTGATGAAAATGGAG
>CANCZH010000086.1 GCA_947382445.1 uncultured Clostridium sp.
AGTAGTCCCATATACTGTTTTTTAATTAATGTCCACTAAAGTGGGGTTGCTTCAAAATATGTCATAAGTTTTTTACATTATCCATTTATCTTTTTCTTTAATCCATCCTCCATATTAATCCTTGTAGGAATAATATATTTAGCTCCTACTTTATGAGATATAACATTAGTAATTGCCTTCATAGCTCTAGAACCATCAAACCATAATGGATTATCACTATTCTCTCTAACTCTATTTAAAGAAGAAACATACGCATCTCTATCATACTTATCACTCATCTCAGTAGTAATCATAAATTCTTGTTTATCATTCTCATACAAAGTATTTTTAATTAAATCATATCTAGCATTATTATACCAATACAAATGATCTCCACCAGCAAGTATCAATAAATCACAATGAATATTAAAATCACCTATTAATGAATCAATATATGAGTATACATCTTCAAAGCTACAAGTAGGAATATCTTCTTTTAATGAGCTAAATTTACTAGTAACATCAACAACACCAAAATCTAAATATTTCTTATCTATTATTTTTTTATTATTTATAATTAATAGTTCAGTAGAACCGCCACCACCAATGAACACACAAATATTACCATCATAATCAATATCACTATAACATCCAAAAGCAGTTAAATTAGCTTCTTCCTCTTGTGATACAACAGATATTTTTAAACTAAATCTATTAGATAAATAATCATTTATTTGGTTCAATTCATCTTCTGAAATATTTCTAAAAATGCTACATCCAAAAATATTAATATTTTTTGTATAAGTAAAAGCTTTTTCTATTTCATCACACAACTTTTCTATATCAGAATCTTTAATCTTATTTTCTAATTTATAATTCTTTTTAAATTCAATTGTAGCAGTATTTTCATATATACTTTTATCATTTTCATATACATGAGTTTTTGTATTATTACTTCCAATTTCAATAATTGCAACTATATTTTTTTCCATAACATCCTCCAAAACTTTTTTTCTAATTATATAAGAAAATACAGTTATATTCAACATATTTTTCATTGCTTTTTTATGATAATGATAGTACAATTTAATCACAAAATTTGAAAAACAATAGGAGAATTACAATGTATGATGAAATTATTAAAAATTTAGAAAAACAACTATCATCTGATAAATTATTAGAAATTAAAAATAAAACTATACACCTAGGAATATTTAGCGAGCCCTACTTAACTTATATGCTAAATGGAAAGAAAACCATTGAATCAAGATTTAGTAAAAATAAAATTATACCATATAATAAAATATCAAAAGATGATATAGTTGTAATTAAAAAATCTAGTGGTAATGTACTTGCATACTTCACAATTAAAAATGTACTATTTTTTGATTTAACATTAACTACAATTGAAGAAATAAAATCTAAATATAGTAAAGAATTGTGTGTTGATGAGAATTTTTGGATTAGTAAAAAAGACAGTCATTATGCAACATTGATATTTATAGATAATATATTTAAATTAACTCCTTTTCATATATGTAAAAAAGGAATGCAAACTTGGATCAAATTTTAATTTCTACTATTAAAATAAGCAAAAAGTTCTAAGAATCAAATTTCAATTCTTAGAACTTTTTACTTACTCAATTACTCAATTAATTAATAATTACGCCATCCTCTTTTTTTCCAACCAGATTCATGTCCTATCAATGCTATGTGCATAAAAGGCATATTTTCTGGAAACATTCCACTTGATTCATTAAACTCATCAAGCTTCAATTTTTCCATAATCCATTTTCTAGAATTACGCTTCTTCCCCCAAATAAAATAGTGCCTTATATACATTACTGGGTGTTGCTCTGCATACTTATACTCCTGGAATAAATTAACTCTAAGCTGCCTTAAAAATACTTTTAGATGATATTCTCTTTGGCTCTCACTTAGCTGTTTATACTGATTAAGCGGTGAGCGTGGCGAGTTAATATAATAATTCAGATGCAAATAATCCGGCCAAACATCATGAACTAGCTTTGCAAAGCTATACATATCCTGAACAGTTTCCTTTGGAAATCCTATCATTATTGTGCTTTCAATGATTATATCAGAATTTGCATCTCTGAGCCGTCCAAATACATATCTTACCTGCTCGCAAGTATGTTTTTTTCCAACAAATTGAAGTAACTCATCAGTTCCAGTCTCAATATTCAGTCCTATTGATTTTATCTTTTTCGACTTGCATAGTTCATCTAATATTTCTGGAGTAATCTCCCCTATGCACATGCCTATATCAATAGTTATTTCCTCTACTTCCTCATATGAATCAATTAATGCAATTATCCTGTGTAACATTTGTTTTCCATATAAATCGATTCCATACTCAGTAAGATTCTCAGCCCTCAAACTGATGTGCCTCATCTTTTTAGGCTCATGCTCCTTATACCAGTCAAGTTGCTTCTTAATAAAAGTATACTTTTGACTCTCAAAGCGAATATGCATATAACTCCGCCTACAAAAAGCACACCGATTATTACACCCATCCACTGGCCACACATTTAACTGATCCAAATAGTCATCATAAACAACATACTGCTCCTTTACTTCAGGAAAACCAAATCGTTTACCTAAATATTCTGCATAATGGTCTCCAACAAAAGTAATATTGTCAATTTCGCCATTTAGCGTCCACTTAGCATTTGCTGATTTTCCTAATACTATAATTTCTGCACCTTCTTTTCTCCGTTTTGCAATGTCTCTTAACTCATCACACACTACCTCATGCATATCATCACATCTTGCATATCCATGAGTATACAGTATGTAATCAGCATCTTTTAATTCCACTTGCTTTTCCAACAACGGTATCATTGGTATATATGAAACTAAAAGCTCCCTGTAACAATCTGATGCTGCATAATAGTTAAAAGGTAAAGCATTGATTTTAGGACCATCTACTTCCTCTGGTAAATAGTACCTTTGAGGAGGAAGCTTTATCTTTGCTTCCTTCCGCATAATTTCATACCGTTCGTATTGTGCATAATATTCCTGTCTTGTCATAAATTTTCCTCCTTCATGACTGAAACTTAGATTTAAAGTGTCTTTCAAGTAATTTAATTACACAAGCATTCTAGCTTAACATTTTAATTGTACTACAAGTTTACATAATTATCAAGTCGTTATCTATATATTTTTGCAAAATTAATATGGAATATAGCAAATTTTTATCTAATATAGTATTATCTTGTTAAATAAAAAAGAAAGGATATAATAAAAATGGTTGCAGAAAATGAAAAACTAAACACATCAGCAAAATCGTTAATGATTTGTGAAATAATAAACTCAATAATAGATTTATTTTTAAATACATTTTTAGTAGCTTACTTATTAAATATAACTAATGAAAATATCGGCTCTGTTGCAATTTACTATGTTATTGATTATGCAATAACTGGTATTTGCATGTATATAATTGGACACTTCCTAAAAAAATACAATATTTCAAATATATATAAAATTGGAATATTTATAAAATGTATATTTGTAATATTAGTAGTATTTTTAAGAGAACAAATTCAAAACTTTTTAATTTCAATTGCTATTATATTAGGAATTGCTAAAACTATTTATTGAGGAGCTTGTGATAATCTAGTTGGTTTAATAACAAACGAAAACAATAGAAAAAAATATACTACAAATAAAAAAATTATACATGCTTTAACAAAAGTAATAATGCCAACAATTTTAGGAACATCAATTGAATTTCTAACATTCTATAAAGTTTCAACTTATGTAATGATAGTTTCTCTAACTCAAGTAGCCATATCATTTCTTATCAAAATACAACATCAAGATTGTAAAAAATTCGATTTAAAATCATTTCTAAAAAGTATAAATATTAAAAATAATCATAGATTAAAAATTATTTATAAAGCTTCTATATTATATGGAAAACCTAATTCCTACTCTTGTTACTATAATAATTATTATGACATATAAAACAAATTTTAACTTAGGCTTTTTAAATACAATATTTGCTATATGTTCGCTGATAACACTATTTACATTTACGAAAATAAATAACAAAAAACTTCAAAAAAATATATTAATATTAGGCAGTATAATTTCTTTAATTAGCGTTATAGCTTTAGTAATCAAATTAGGAAAAATTGAAGTTGTTTTTTATAATATAATTAGCTATAGCTTTATTGTCATATTAGAAATTCTTTTTAACATTGAAAGATTTAATAATCCATCAAATGGTATTAACGATATATATTGTATTGAAAATCAAATATTTATAAATATGATAATGCAAATTGGAAGAATAATAGGTTATGGACTATTATTTATAGTTGGCTTAACTAATAATATTATATATTTTAAAATGTTATTATTACTAACAACATTTATTATATCTCTTTACAGTTATTACATGTATCAAGTACATTATAAATGATAATATTAATTTAAAATTGAAAAACAACTTACAAACTATAAAATTTGTTAGTTGTTCTAAAATGGAGCGATTGTCATAGTTATCTACAACTTTTCTCCTTTAACGATTGATACAAATATCAATCAATTTATTATTAATTTAATATAAATTTTGTATTTTACAAGAATGATACTAATTTTTTCTAAATATTTTTTGAATTTTATCGAGCAATTTTTGATACCATTTTTTCTCTTTATATTCAATTATCTGCATATCATCATTTATAATGTTTTCTGTTTTTTCTATTTGATTATTTTTAAATATATCATCTGGATTATACTTTTTAGATTTTTCCTTTTCAATTTTTTGTAATTCATAATTTTGTTTTGCTAATATTTTTTGTCTTTGCATTTCCGTAGCCCAGTAATCTCTAAATAATAATCCAAGTATAGCTCTTGCTCTTTTGGATACATTTTGTTCATCTAACGTTTTTAACGGATTATATTGAAAATCATAGTTCTTATCTTGCTTTTGCTCAAATAACTGAATTTTTTCAATTGGAATTTTATTATAATCAGATTCAGACACGTATTTTAATATTTCTATAACCTCTTTATATGCAATAGCATATTCCACAACATTCATATTATTTAAACCTTCTTTTATAATAATTATTGTTCTTTTGTCTCTTTATCTTTTTCTAAATTTAACTGAACATTAATATCTTTTTCTGTTTCACTTTGATAGGCAACATTAATCATATCTTCTATAACTTGTTTTCCTAACTTTGTACTTACACTTTCACCATATTCTAAATTTCTAAGATTTGCACCATATGATTTCATATATTCTTTTCTTCTGATATCAGCTTCCTTTTTATGCTTTTCCAAAACTTCTTCTCTTGTCATTCCACCATTTTTTAAATATTCTTTTAAATCTTCTTTTTCATCTTCAGGTTTATACATAAAAAGAAAGTCATTAAATGTCTTTGAAGAGTCAATACGAATCTCTCCATCAGATCTTGGCCCTGAAGATTTATCGATTCCATGTTGTTCTAATTTTTTTAATGTTGAAACCATTATTACACTATGTAATCTTTCTGGAGATTTTGCTGGAATTTCTCTCTTTAATCCCACTAATGCCGTACGATGTTCATCAGTCCAGAACCCTTCTCTTTTCGGGTTCTCACTTGGAACAGCTCTACGAGTTACAATAACATATTCATGATTACAATCTTGGTTTTTAAAATATTTATATGTGTTTTCAGCATAATTGAATTGTTCTTCTTTAGGTATTGCCTTCAAAAATGAATGGAAAAAATTAGCATCTCTAAATACAGTAAAATCTAATGCATTTTCTTTTCCTATTTTGTTGTTCCATTCTTCTATGATTTTCTTTTCAGTTTTTGTATACTCTCCCCAACTTTTTTTCACTATTTGAGCAAAATCATCGTTAAACATATCAGCAAACAAATTATTGAAATTTCTTGCCATAAAATTCTCCTTTTATATATTTAATTTTTTCATATTATTACATATACAATTATAAATATAATATATTAATATCCTAACTTTCTCAAGAATAATTATGATAAAATATTAAATTTTTTCAATTTTTACTTATTTTATAAACTAATACATAAAAATATTCAATTCTTCCATTTCCATAATCTTAGCCATTGTAAAAACATCACATTAAAATATTTACTAAAATTTATCAATGTAGCTCTATACTCTTCATCAATCTCTTTTAGTAAATTATTAAAATGTTCATTATGACGTACCTTCATAACTTGAGGACTCTACGAGGCAATAAATTTGCAATAAAAAATACCATCCTTTTCAGAATGATATCTGTATAAATCTGTTCTATAAAGTTCGAACAGATTCGTTATTGGAGCGGGTA
>CANCZH010000087.1 GCA_947382445.1 uncultured Clostridium sp.
GTGAATGAACTAAGAATGTTTTTTCAACACCTACACCATAAGAAATTCTTCTTACAGTAAATGTAGCATTTACTCCTCCACCTTGTTTTTTAATTATAATTCCTTCAAAAACTTGGATTCTTTCTCTGTTTCCTTCTTTTACTTTTGCGTGAACTCTTACAGTATCACCAACACGTAAATCTGGAATTTTATTTTTTAATTGTTCATGTTCTATTGATTTAATAATATCCATTAATCTTGGACCTCCTTCTTTAAATTTTCTATGTAGACTTTTTCTTGTTCAGTTAGCACTACATTCTCTAACATTTCTGGTCTATTTTTTAACGTAATCTCCAAAGATTTTTGTCTTCTCCATTTACGAATATTTTCATGGTGTCCTGAAATTAAAACTTCTGGCACCTTAACATCATTAAAAACTTCTGGTCTTGTATACTGAGGATACTCTAATAATCCATTTGAAAAAGATTCTTCCTCTGTTGATTCATTTGCAATAACTCCATCAACATATCTGCTAACACTATCAATTAGCACCATTGCTGGAATCTCTCCACCAGTTAAAACATAATCACCAATAGAAATTTCTTCATCTACAATCTTATCTATTACTCTCTGGTCAATACCTTCATAATGACCACAAAGTAATATTAAATGATCTTCTTTAGATAATTTTTTAACTATATTTTGATTAAATATTTTTCCTTTAGGTGAAAGATAAATTACTTTTGAATTTTCGGACTTTATAGATTGATATGCTCGATCTATAACATCTGCTTTCATTAACATTCCAGCGCCACCACCATATGGTGTATCATCAACTTTATTATGCTTATCTTCTGAAAAATCTCTAATATTAACTAAATTAATATTAATCAGATTTTTTTCAGTTGCTCTTTTGATAATACTTTGTTTCATTGGTTCAAACATTTCTGGAAATAATGTTAATACATCAAATTTCATTTTAAATTAACCCCTCTAACAAATGAACAATGATTCGACCTTTTGAAATATCAATATCTTTTATTACATCACTAATTGCAGGTAATAAGACATCTTTTTCCACTGTTTCCACAACATAAATATCATGGCTTCCTGATTGAACTGGAAAAATTTCTTTCAAAATTCCAAGTTTCTCACCAGTATCTAAAACTACATCAAGACCTATCAAATCAACTATATAATATGTATCTTCTGGAAGCTCTGGCTCAGCATCACGTGAAACTTTAATAAAACAATTTTTCAAAGTTTCAGCAGTATCAATATCATCAACGCCTTTAAATTTTATTAAAACTTGATTTTTATGATATTTAACTTCCTTAATTTCATATTCTATTAGTTTTTTATTTTTTTCAACTAATACTTTTTCAAAGTTTTCAATATTTGTTATATCATCTGTAAAAAGATTTGCTTTAACAAGTCCTTTTAAACCAGATGTATTTACAATTTGACCAATTTCAAAATAATCTTGCATTTTCTTTTTCCTAATCAATAAATTCAATGACTACTTTTTTGTTTTCCTTTGCAGCAATAGCTTTCATTACTGTTCTGATAGACTGTGCAATTTTTCCTTTTTTTCCAATTACCCTTCCCATATCTTTTTGACTTACTCTTACTTCATATTTTAATTCTTTTTCATCAGTAATTTCATCAATTGATATAGAATCAGTATCTTGAACTAAGTTTCTAATAACTACTTCTAAAATTTCTTTCATGCATATTCCTCCTTCAGAGTAACTCACTATTTTGCTTCGTCAATAAGTCTTTTTACTGTATCTGTTGGTTTAGCACCGTTTTTAATCCATTTTTCAACTAGTTCTTTGTTTAAAACAACTGTTGATGGATCTGTCATAGGGTCATATGTACCTATTTGCTCAATTATTCTTCCATCTCTTGCTCTTCTTGAATCAGCAACAACTATATGGTAGAATGGAGCTTTTTTCTTTCCAACTCTTTGTAATCTTATTTTTACCATAATTTCACCCCCTGAAAATTTTTAAATTTATATATAAACTTAAAAGTTTAATAACTATTTTAGATTTGTAAAATCTTTTAAATCAAGATTTCCATCATCTATACCTTTCATCATTCTCTTCATGGCACCCTTATTATTAGTAAATTTCTTCATCATTTTTTGTGTCATTTCAAAAGAATTCATAAACTTGTTAATATCTTGAACCTTTGTACCACTACCCTTAGCAATTCTAAGACGTCTACTTCCATTTAAAATTTTAGGATTTCTTCTTTCTTCTAATGTCATAGAACAAATAATAGCTTCAACTTTATCAAATTCCTTATCATCAATTTGAACATTTTTTAAAGCTCCCATTCCTGGTAACATCTTTAATATTGAAGAAAAAGAACCCATTTTTTTCATCTGTCTTAGTTGAGCTAAATAATCTTCTAAATCGAAACTTTGCTTTTTAAGTTTTTGTTCCATTTTTAAAGCTTCTTCTTCATTAAAAGTTTCTTCAGCTTTTTCAATAATAGAAAGTATATCACCCATTCCTAAAATTCTTGAAGCCATTCTTTCTGGATGAAATTCTTCTATATCACTAAGTTTTTCACCAGTAGCAGCAAACTTTATTGGTCTTCCTGTTACTTTTTTAACAGATAATGCAGCACCGCCTCTTGTGTCACCATCTAATTTAGTAAGTATAACACCATCAACACCTAAATCAGTATTGAATTTTTCAGCAACATTAACTGCATCTTGACCTGTCATAGAATCAACTACTAATAAAATTTCATGTGGTCTCATTCCAGTTTTTAAATCTTTTAATTCCTGCATTAAATTTTCATCAATATGAAGTCTTCCTGCAGTATCTAAGATAATAACATCATTTAATTTTGAAATTGCTACATCTTTAGCTTGCTTAGCAATTGTTACAACATCCTTGGTCTGTTCATTTGCATATACAGGAATATTTAGTTGTTTTCCAACTACCTGTAATTGCTTTATAGCAGCAGGCCTATAAACATCACATGCAACTAGTAAAGGATTTTTTCCTTGTTTACGAATTAAATTTGCAAGTTTTCCAGCTGTTGTTGTTTTACCAGAACCTTGAAGCCCAACAAGCATAATAATTGTTGGTGGATTTGGTGAAAAAGAAATTTTGCTTTCTTCTCCTCCTAATAACTGAACTAATTCATCTTTAACAATTTTTACAACTTGTTGACCTGGAGTTAATGACTTAAGTACATCCTGACCCAATGATTTTTCTTCAATTACTTTTATAAAATCTTTCACAATTTTGTAATTGACATCAGCTTCTAGTAAAGCCATTTTTACTTCACGTAAAACATCTTTTAAATCACTTTCTGTGATTCTTGCTTTACCTTTTAACTTTCTAGTTATTTCTTGTAGTCTTGATGATAAACCTTCAAAAGCCATATTTTCCTCCTTATACTAAACAATTTAGTTCATTCTTAATGTGTTCTAGTATTTTTCCGACTTCTTTATCTGATGATTTTGACTTAATTTTAGTAATCTCAGATAAAATAATAGCAATTTTTTCTTCTTGCTCTATTGTTTTCTTCATAATCCCTAGCTTTTCTTCGTATTCGAAAAGTTTATTTTCCCCCTTCTTAATGTTATCTCTAACCGCTTGTCTAGTAATTTCCAAATTTTCAGCAATTTCAGATAGAGATAAATCGTTGTTATAGTAGTCATCAAGAACTTGATATTGTTTTTCAGTTAATAATTTACCATAAACTTGGCAAAGTATACTCATTTTAACATTTTTATCTATGATAACCACCTCTTTTTTTGTAATGCTAATATACTTTACAACATTTTTTAAGATTTGTCAAGCACTTTAACTTTATTTCGGAACATAATAAAAAAGTAGTCATATTAATAAAATTATTTCTATCAAATAAAACAAGATAATTATCCACTTTTCTTTCATAAATTGTGAATTAATTATCCAATTTTTCTATTTTTTATATTATATTTGAAAAATTCAACAACGTTTCCATATTATTACTATCATAAGCCTCAATATAATAAGAATAATTACTACCATTATTATTAGAAGTTGCATTTATTTTTATATTATTATTTTCAGCATCTCCTCTTATATTAATATTAGAAATATTAGGTTTACTTTTATCATTTGCTAAAATATCTGTATAACCGCTTCCTGTCAGCTTTTCTTCTAAACTCACAATAGTTTCCCATTTAGTTGCATTTTCTTCTTTTCTATATATTACAAAATATTTATCTTCTACATCATATGTAGACCAGTCTAAAATTACTCCTCCTTTTCCATCTGCTAAACTAGTATCTACTCTACTTGTTAATACTAATTCTGGAATCTTAAACTCATATACTTCACTTACATTTCCTACTAAATCCTCTGCTTCAATATACACATACTTAAACTTATAAATTTCATCTATAATAATGTTCTCACTAGCATTTATCTCTTTTCCAGCTGAAACATCTGGGCTATCTAACTTTTCATCACTTGCTATATATCTATATTTAACTACTCCTGAACCTTCTCCCAAATCTTCATGTACATCATTTGCTACAACACTCACCACATTATTGTGAATACTAGCATTTGTAATAGTTGGAGCTGTATTATCTAACTTATCAATAGTAACCTTTTGAATAGATGTATTTCCCAATTTATCTCTATATAATACTGATAATTGCTTTGGACTATATACATCACCGTAAAATTCATAATCTCTGCTATACTCTCCTTCATTGAATCTTGCTAGTTCTAAATCTTCTATATCATTAAATGCTATTGAAACTTCTCCTGCTCCTATATCAGTCGCTTTAAAAGTAAACTTTCTTGACTTAGACCATTCGCCAGTTACACTATTGGCAGATGTTGCTACTGGTCCAAACGAATCTATTTTAGATATAGTAAAATCTTGTTGTGTACTATTTTCACAAGTATCTGTTACTATTACTTTAAACTTTCTTCCACTTAACCCTGCCTCTAATTGTGGTACACAAGATATTGAATAATTTTTATTATTTACACTTGTTTTACCCTCAAAAATAATATTTTCCTTATCATCTAAAATTTTCACATTAACTAAATTACAATAATTTTCTGTTCCTGTTATTTTAATTGGCTTTGATCTACTCCATTCTGTCAATTCACTATTAGAATTTATATTAGATATAGTTGGCTGTACTAAATCTGGAATCATTGGAATCATCTCTGTAAGAACCTCTACTCCATTTAACCAAAAACTTGATTCTAATCCTATTTTTGATTTAATTCCTTCTTTTAACTTTCCAGTAGTAATTATAGTAAATTTTGTAATTGTCTTACCATTTTCTATATACTCTTCTACACTTCCATCTAAAACTTCTTGTTTATGTGCACTAGGCTCAATATAGCTTCCATTATATTCCTTAAATCCTCGAAGTTCATAACTTTGAATTGGACAATTTTCTAAAACAAAAGATGTTTTTACTGTATATGTTGCTGGACTGTTATTATCTCTATTTATAATATTAGTAAATTTTCCAAACACTTTATCACAATAAAAACATTTTACATTACCTGTTTTAGAATTGCATACAACATGAACATGATTTCCTTTTACATGTACTCTATCGCATTTTGCACATGCTCCACCATTATTAAGTGTTTCACTACATGAAATTAATTTGCCTTCCTTATTACGACATCTTTCAGCATAAGTACCATTTGAGCCTCTAGTCAGATTATGTATTAATCCATTACCATAACTTTCCTCATAGTATGAGTACATTATCCACATACCACACACACTACAGCATCTGGAATGTATAGGAGCATAATCTAATATCTCTATATAACCATTTAAATCATTACAAAAACCACTATGATCAATCCATTTTCCTTTCCAAACACATGGCTTATGTCCACTTATAGAATAGCCACATGTACATTCCTTTATATAACCATTAGTATATTCACATGATTCATATCCTAACTTCCATTTAGTTTCAAATTTATGTTCAACTACATTTTCTTTTTTACCACAAACCATACATTCATTCCAATGTTCATTTTCATCATACATTGTTTTAAAAAGATGTTCATGATTTAGATTTCCATTATTCTCTAAATCAGTAACATCTATTTTAGTAATTTCTATTTCTTCTATTTTTTTATTTTTAATATTTTCTATACTCTTAATAAAACCTATCTTCTCTGAAAATATCAACAATCCTATCAAAATAATTAATATTGAAAATATAAATAATATAGTCCTTTTCTTCATTTGTTCCTCCTAAATTATAATAACTAATCTATTTTTATTATCAGTTATTATTTTTTAAAAGTATAG
>CANCZH010000088.1 GCA_947382445.1 uncultured Clostridium sp.
AAACTCTCTTTATATTCTTCTTGTATCTTTTGATAAATTTGCTCTAAATAAATCCCCATTTTTGTGCTACATCTCTTATTTTCATCTGTTATTTTATAAAAGCAATCTCTTGTTTTGAAATTATAACTTTTTAACCTATTGTTTATAAATCCTTGTGTTGCTAATGGTATTTTTATTCCATATAGTTTTGCTAAATATAGAATATTATTTTGTATTGTTCTACCACTGCATTTATCATCTTTATAAAACTCAAAGTCCTCAACTGAAATCATTTCTCCAATAAAGATTTTATATTTCATTTCTTTTAACGCTTTTTTGAATCTGTCATTTACAGCTTTTATTTTCTCTTGTTCTTTCTGTTCCTGTTCTTGCCTTTTTTGTTCTTGTTCCCTATCTCTATTTTCTTCAAATGTTCTTCTACTTTCTCTTGCTTGTTCATAAATCTCTGGAAAGTACCTATTGATATATTCTAATTCACATTTATTGAAATACCTATTTTCATTTATTTTCTTTTTCCAGAATGCTTTTAGATCTAATTTCTTATATGCTTCTGTTATATCTTCTCTATATTTTTCTACTACTGATGGCTCTGATAAATATGAATCTATACTTCCTATAAACATATTTAATCTTATTGGAGCAATTCCTAATTTCCAATATTCATTATTTTTGTCTTTAATTAAAAACTCTTGCACATCATAATATCTTTCTTCTTTTAAAGTAGCTATCTCAACATCATTATATGTTGATAATACTACTTTCTTATTTTTACAAGTTAATTCATTGTTCTCAATATGCCATACTTTTGCAATTTTTATCTGTTCTTGCATTCTATTGTTCCTCCTATAAACCTAACATTTCTCTTACTAATCTATCTGATATTTTAACTGTACCTACTAACACCAACATATTGAATATCAATTCTCCGTATATATTTCCATACCATTGTTACTGCTGCTGCATTTGTATCTACTACTGGTGGGCTTGTTGCAAACAGTGAGAAAATAACACATGATAGCATTATAATTACACCCTCTAGGCATACTGCACTATAACCTTTTATAAAGCTCTTTCCTATATTTTGTGTTGGCTCTCCACCAAAACTTGCAAATGCTATTGGAGATATTGCTGTATATAGATAGATTTTGAAAAATCTTCCGATAAACTGTAAGAATCATTACAAATGACAATACTGTTATAAATAGTCCTCCGTATCAATGTTACTGCCCACAATGGTATGCTTTCAAAGAAATTACAGGCTTCTACTGCTGATATAATTTCATTTGGCAG
This sequence comes from uncultured Clostridium sp., assembly GCA_947382445.1. The sequence goes on from CANCZH010000088.1 coordinate 1,291, forward strand.
AACTGTATTTGTTGCTCCACCTAATCCTGCTGCACTCATTACTGTACTTGCTAAACCTTGCACAATCTTAAAAATTGCCATCATTAGCTCTAAACCATAAGTTACTAAAACTTTTGCAACTGCAAATCGTATAAAAAGTTTGAGGGCATGCTCTGGCTTTTTTACTTCTGCAAAACTTCCGACAAGTTTTCATTACTCCTACAACAAAAAACAATACAAGTAATGCTAATGCAATGGCTTGTACTGCTCCATGTATATTTGTTATTACATTCCAGATAGTTCCACCTTTAAAATCAACTGGCGATTGTGATACAAGTGTCCATATTTCACTTAATTTTGAGTTCCATGTTTCTATTGCATTTTGTAGGTTTCCTACTACCCAATTCAATATCTACCACCTCCTAACTTTGTTTTGAATACTTGATATACTCTTTTTGTTTTTTATTTCTCATTTTTGCTGTTTCTTCATCTCTTAATTCTGGATTTTTCTCTTGTAATTTTCTTCGACATCTCGTAATGCTTTCAAAACTTATTCCTTTATTCTTTGCATTAAACATTACTGTTGCAAATTGTTTTCCTACTTCATAAGGATATAATTTGCTTATTACTTGTAATATTAAGTAACAGTCATCTTCTCTTGCAAGTTTATCTTTTCGTAGTATTTCTTCTACTACTGTTTCTAATTTTTTTAATTCTGCTATTTCTCATCATCTCCATATTCCATTAAATCAATATCGCATTTTACTTCATTTCCCCACGAATCCCAACCATTTACTTTTTGTCTTGCAAATAGTTCTACTCTTGGTATATCTCCTAACAATTCCACAATTCTTTTTCTTGTTTCATCTGGCTTTTTACTATGTTCTTCAACTGGAGATATAATTACTTGATGCACTTTTGCAGATATTCTTTTAGGCTTGCCTTTTGTTGCTAATATACATATCTCTGCATTAGCTCTAGTCCAAAAACCTAATCCCCAAAACAATGATGGTGTTTTCTTATTTTGCTTAATCCATACAAAAGCAACCGTTTTATATTTAAAACCCCAATTCTCCAAAACTTTTAGTCCTTCTACTAATGTTGGAAAAGTCATCCACATAAAAAGGACACAGTCTTTGTCAGCTATTTTCTCTACTGGTAATTTGCATATATCTTCTATACTCATTGTAGAATAATGATTTTCTGCTGAACGACCTTTGCCTTTATCTGAATATACTTTGTATTGCCATGGTGGATCTGCATATATGATTTTATATTTTTTATTTTCTTCTATAAAATTACCTCCTTAAAGTTTTTTAGGAGTAGATTATTTTTTCTTAATAACCTACTCCTTTTACTTTTTAACCACCTGTTATAATATTTAGGATTTCCTTTGCGAAAGTAATAACTACTCCTCCGTGCCAATGTCATGAAACCATTAGCTCGCTGTGATGGATCGTGTGATTTTAATGACATACCAACTTGTACTACTCCGAATCCTAAAATAATCATTCCAACTGCTCTTATAAGTCCAAAAATAAAGTCTGACAAATTATTTATTACTGTTAATGGCTCATCTGCTGCAAATACATGAGATGCTTGTGCTACAAATAATGCAACAATATACAAAATAATTATGCAAGACCTTTTTAATATTTTTAATAAAGTTTTTTTCTTTTTCAATTTATGATACCTCCCTAATAAATTCTTCTAATTCTTCTTCTGATAGGAGTTCATAATTTTCTAGTAATTGTTCTTTTTCAAATGTATCTATCTCATTTTCTTCAATATCTTCATCTAGCACAATAATAGAAGCTGTTGCTTTATCTGTTTTTCCATGAATATAAGGCTCTCCTTTGCCATCAGTAGTCAAAGCTACATTAGGGTGTTTTAATATATCATATTTTAGGTCTTTAACTGGTCTTTCTCCACGAATAAAAAGAAGTGCATACTTATTGTCAAGTAAACGCACTTCATCTGGAGTCATAAGTTCTCTTCCTGCAAGTTGATAATTTGTCGAATAATTGCCGCTTCTACCAGAGCTTTTTCCATGTGTGTCTAAATCTATTGTTTCTTTTCCGTAGGAGTTCTGAAACATATTTATGGGTACTTTGCTCGTTTCCACCTAAATACAAAAAAGTATCGCAATTTCCGTACAATACTTTCCCATTGTTTTTCAAATAGTGCTTTAAGCTGTGCTAAATTTTGGAGAATGATAGATACTGATACTGACCTTGATCTCATGACACTTAAAATTTTGTCAAAATCATCTGGCAGACTTACATTTGCGAACTCATCCATTACAAAATGGACATGGATTGGCAAACTTCCACCATACTTATGGTCAGCAATATAGAATAATTGTTGAAATAATTGTGTATATAATATACTTACTAGAAAATTAAAACTCGTGTCATTGTCTGGAATTAAAGCAAACAATGCCACCTTTTTTTCGCCTAAACTAGGCAAATCTAACTCATCAATTTTTACTATGTTTGCAAGACTCTCTAAATTAAATTTTTCTAATCTTGCAGCAAGTGTAATTTGAATTGATTTTAATGTTTTTGCAGAGCCTGACCTATAATTTCTATAATACTTTAGAGCAATATGCTCTGGGTTATTATATTCTAATTTATCAAATAGAATATCTAATGCACTTATAGGATTTTCTTGTTCTTCATTTACATCTCCTGCTCTTAACATTTCCATTACCATTGGAAAGTTTTGTTCATCTTCTGGAGCTTCATATTTGAGATAAAATATAAGTGCTAGCAATAACATACTAGCTGCCGTGTCCCAAAACGGATCTTGGCTCTGACTTCCGTTTAGGTGTCGTGCTTTTGAAAAGGTTTGTTACCAACCTTTGAACATCATTATCTGTCTTTAAATATTTAAAAGGGTTATAGCAATGACTTTTTTCCATATTGATTAAGTCAAGAACTCGTACTTCATACCCTTTTTTCTCTAATAAATTCCCCGTATCTCGCAAAATTTCGCCTTTAGGATCTAGGATTACATACGAACTTGAGCCACATTGCATTACATTTGGCTTTCCGATAGAATCTTGTTTTACCTGCACCGACTACCGACCACAAATTAAAACATTAAGATTTCTTCTATGTTGTTTTCCATTTAGACCTATTGCTACATTTTGCGTTAATATTTTATTATCATTAAATGGCTTTTGCCTATATTTTTTATTAAGTACACTTGCTATACCCCACTTGGCAGAGCCGTGTTCTTCTCTTCTTCTATAATTCTTTTTTGTAGATTCATATATACTTATTCCTAATACATAAAAGCATATAAAAATAAGAATAGTTTTTATGCTATTCTCACACCATATCAAATTAAATGGATTTTCCATTATTTTTGAAAAATTATTTATTATTCCTACGATTCCATTATTTATATATGGTGCAATTAGAATAGCTACCCATACTACTGGAATTATACCTAATATATACAAAAGCTCATTTGTTTTTTCATTATCTCTCGTTACTTACTCTTTCTCTTTGAAATATTGTTCTTTTTCTAATGGGGATATTTAATAGTCTTAATAATAATTCATTTACAAATTCTGTTGATTTGTTTTCTCTTATTAACTTTGTACGAAGTTCGTTAAGGGAATTTATTATCATTCCATATTCGTACTTATTTAATATTACTACTCTTTGTTCTTCCAATACATTTTTCTCCTATCTTGCTTGTTCTTTTTCTCTACTTTGTTTTGCAAGTAGTTCTATACAATGACTTGTTCTTCCACTTATGTTTTCCATTGCATCATGAATTGGCTCTAGTTCTTCTCTTATTTCCTTTGCTGATAACTCCTTTAGTTCATAAGGAATATCAGTTACATTATAATTTGAAACATCTATGCCATATTTTTTGCAAACCATATAAGATACACAATTAGCTTTGAAAGTATCTAATTCTGTATTTTCTCCTATTTCTTGTTTTGCAAGTTCTTGTGTTACTTCATGGAAAATTTGTGGTGCTTCTGCACCTCTTGCAATATATAATACATCTTTTTCTGAATCATACAATGCACTTCTATCTGTATTTGGTATTTCATTTACTACTTCTACCTTTGCTTGGCTACTATTTAAAAATACTCTTAATAATAATTTATTATCATATCTCATTATAGGATTTGGTTTCTTTCTTATACTAACTTGTGATATATCAGTTAAGTATTTTACATTATAATTTGTTGCCTTTGTGCCATCTTCTCTCATATAAGAATCTGCTGGCTCTAATATTTTTATATCATTTTTACGATTTTTCTTTGGAAAGCCACCTACATTTGTCCAACTATCATAATCTCTTAAAACTGTTGCTTCTGGCATTTGTGCTGTTATTAGTAAACTATTTCCTACTGAATATTGCTCAAACTTACTTTGAGTATCTAAATATTTCTTAAATTCTTGCCCGTCTTGTACGATCTTTTCTGCTGTTGTATCAATTAGTGCATATACTCCTTGTTTTTCTTGTTTTTTATATTCAATCCATTCTTCTTTATTATATTGCCTATTTTTTCTGCTATAATTATCAAATACTTGGTCTAATTCTCCCATGTTCATTTACCTCTTTCCTTATTTGCTATTTCTAATTTTGGTGTCTGTACTTGTGGCATTTCTACCATAATACTTTCTTTAGATTTTTGAGCTTTCTTCAATTCCGTTTCAACCTTTAACTCTGCTTCTGCTTCTTTTAACTTTTTCTTAACAGATTCTTTTTGTGCAGGTTTAGTAACCCCCTCGGAATTGTTTTTGCTCTTCAAGGAAGGCTCTGACGGAGGGTTTTTTTCCGTTTTTGCTACTTCGGGGTTTTGATTTTCATTTTCCTTTGGTTTAGAAAAAATATCATCTACCATAGCTTC
>CANCZH010000089.1 GCA_947382445.1 uncultured Clostridium sp.
TTTGCATTTAAACTTCTTGTTTCTGTGCTCCAATCCATGCTTACATCTACTTCATAATCTACTACATTTTTTGTTAATACTAGGAATTCATTTGTTAAACTTAGTTTTTGTTCAACATTAATGATAAGTGGTGAAATACTTGTTACCGTTCCAAACATAATATTTGATGGTGTTGCTTCGTCTATTGCTTCTTTTGCTGCTTTTTTTATTATGTTTAATAATTGCTCACTCATGATATAAATTCTCCTCCTTTTAATGTTAAATCCATAAAATGTTCATCATTTTTAAATATATGTTTTACTTTTTCCACTACCATAAAATTTTGAACTTTTATATCGCCTAGATCTAATTTTACTATTACACTTGATCCTCCTCTTACTCTTATATCTCCTAGTGCATTTTTAATGGTTAATTTTCTGGTTTTCTTGTTATATAATTGTAATAGTGCATCAGCCTTGGCTTTTGCATTAGTATTATTTTGTAATTTTTCAAAGTATTGTAAAATTCCCCATTCATTGATTTTTGAACTATCTTTTGTTATATACACTTCTCTTTTTCCTGTATCCTTATTTTCGTAAATTAGTTTAATTTGGTTATATGTTTGTTCATCTATACTTGATTTATAATCGAAATTTTCCCCTGTTTCTTCATCAATAATTAAACCTAATTTTAATCTTTCAATGCCTTGTAAGCATATCTTTCCAAAATTATCATACAATACATATAATTCTTTTTTGTTTTGCAATGTCATATCTATTGCATTTTGTGCTATATCAAACAATGTTTTATTATCTTCTACTCTTGATGGTATAATATAATCCGTATATTCTATTGTACCTATATTTAGTAAAAAATCTTTTGCTATCATTGTTACAACATCACCAGCAGTTTTATTTTTATACACATATGTATCTTTATTCTTGAAATATCTTAATTGGTCATAGCAAGTTACCGTAATTATCTTGTCTTTGGTCCTACCTTTACTAAATACAAATCCATAAAATGCTTTTGTATTTCCAAATGAAAATCTTATCGGATTTCCCTCTTGAAAATTTATCGAGTCATCTTTTAAGACTTTAAATGTAAACTTACCTGGTACTCCTTTTCTTTCAGTTTCCCATGTTACATCTTCCTGGACCACAGGCTCATATACAGTAGATCCATTTTGAATTAATATTTCTACTTTATCCATAGCACCACTCCTATTATGGTATAGTCAATACTTGACCTGGATATATAAGATTTGGGTTTTTAATTTTATCCCTATTTGCGTTATATATTTTGGTGTATTGACTTCCATTTCCATAATATTTTTTTGCTATATTCCATAAGCAATCACCTCTCACAACTGTATAAGTTCTTGTTGTCGGTGCTGATGGTGCTGGCCTTGCTACTACTGGTGTTGCTACTGGCTTTGGTCTCGCTTGTTTTATCGTGATTTTCATAGTTTTTGTAGAATATTGTTTGTATTGTTTCAAATTAACGGATACTTTTATATCAAATCCTTGTTTTGCTTCTTCAGTTATTTTATAATCTTCAAGTGATACTTGCATATTTGTATCAAATAATACTGCATTAGTTGGCATTTTTCTTGATACAATAAATTGAAATGGTTTCTTACTTATTTTTAATTTTTCCAATTTATCTAAATAGTATATTGGCTTTTTGAAACCATCTTTGTACATAGCAAACGGATATTTACTATTTGGTAGTAAAATTTCAAAGCTTATGTCTGTTAGTTTTGCATCTTTTAATATGTTTATTTCTCCATTATTTATTAAAGTTAATGTTTTGTTATTGTTATTTATTTTAAGCTGTAGCTTTTCTGGTGCAACTGGTAATAATACTTTATCTAAATAAAAATAATACATTAATCATGTACCCCCTCTGCTGCAATTTCCATTGTTTCGTATAATGCATCTTCCAAATATGATACAATTCCATCTAGGTCTGTTTCACTATTTATGTTATTATTATTTGTCATATCAATTCTAATTTCTGCAGTTGTAAATCTATTTATTACTTCTTGCTCTGCTAGGTCTCTTAAATATTTCAAATCATCTTCAGTAATATCCATTGAGTCTGATATTTTTCCTGTATCTCCTTTTATATCTCCTAAATCACTTCCCATACCGCCAAAGTCGTAACTATCCATATTTAATGCATCCTGTATTGCATCTTTTGCTCCATTTACCCAGTCATTTCTGTGTGCTACTCTATCATCTCTTGTTGCATTCATTTCAATAGCTGTATTTTGAATACTTGTTGCTCCTGCAGATAATTTTGTAGCAAAGTCTGCTTTCATATCATTAATTTGGTCTATTGTTCCATCCATTTGGCTGGCCATATCTTGTAATTTTTGATTTCTATCAATTATGTTCTGTGACATATTTGCTGCAAAATCATCAGCAAATGTTGCCGCTTCAGCATAATCAATACTAACACCTGGTATTTTATTTAATACAGAAATAATACCATTTACGATTGAAACTATACCATTGTATAAGCCTTGGAATATTGATAAAACTCCTAAACATACTGCCTCGACTCCTGTTTGGAATCCATACCATGCAGTCATTAATCCTAATACTACGGTTTGAATTCCTAACCATAAATACATTGCAGCTAATTGTAGTCCATACCATACTGCTTGAATTCCTAATCCAGCAGCCATTATTCCTAATTTTAATGAGTCCCATAAAAATAAAATTGCTTTTGCAACTTTATCATTAGTAAACCATAAGTATATAAGTACTGCAATTACTGCTAATATAATTAAAGCAATCCAAAACGCAGGACATGCTAGCATTGCTGAATTCAATCCCCATTGTGCAGCTGTTGCTGTAGCTTCAACCCCTTTTGCTGTAGCTAACGCATATTCTGCTATTGCTTGTGTTGTTAATAATACTGTAGCAATTCCACTTGCAATATGCCATGCAATATAAGCTGCTACAATTCCATATATTATCGGTGCTATTCCACTCCAATTTTCTATTATAAAAGTTCCTATATTGATTATCATATCTAATAATGGATCTACTACTCCTATAAGTGCTGATATTGCTGTTTCTATTCCTTGTATAACCTTTAGTGCTCTTGGATCATTTGCTATTTGATTTATTTTATTTAGAATAGGTTGTAGCATTTTTATTGCTATATTTTTTACTTTCGTAAAAATTTGCGACCACGTCATAGGCATTTGTTCAAATTTATTATTTATACTATCTGCACTAGCAAACATAGCATTTTTTACTATATCTGCTGTTATCTGTCCTTCAGCAGCCATGGCTCTTATTTTTCCTATATCTACATCTAAATAATCTGCTATTGTTTGAATAATATTAGGTGATGCTTCAAATACTGCATTTAACTCTTCACCACGTAGCACTCCTGAACCTAATGCCTGTGTTAATTGTAATGTTGCACTTGATATTTCTTGTTGTGCTGCTCCAGAAATTGCAAATTGTTTATTTAATAATTCTGCAAATGCAATTGTTTCATCATTATTTTTAAAGGCTTTTCCTGCATTCATACTTAATTTTGCTACTGCACTGGCCATGTCCATATAATTAGCTCTAGCTCTATTAGCACTTGCAAATATTTTATCTTCTAATTCCTGAACACTTCCGCCATCATCAACTATAAGATTTAATCTCGCAGTTGTATTAGTCATTTCATCTGATAAATTCAATAGCTTTTTCATACCAGATATACCCATTACAGTTAATGCTATACGTTTTAATTTAGTTAGTAAATTATTTGATGTATTAACTCCATTATTCAAACTACTATTAAATTGATTTTGTGCATTTATATTTTCTCTTATATTTCTTTCTGCAGAGTCTATATTATTTACTAGTTTTTGATATGCTTCATTTGTTGCTGCAATATCCATTTGACTCATAGCTTGTGTTAATTCATTTTGACTTTGTATTGCTTCGTTTAATTGTTGCCTTAATGATTCGACTTGATTACTTGCTTTATCTGCTCCAATTCCTGTTATTTTTCTTGCTTGAACCTCTTGTAATGTTGTACTTATCTTTGATATTCTATTATTTAAATCATTTATATCGTTTACTGCATTTGGTGGCAGTATATTCATTGCTTGAGCTTGATTTTGTATTTTTTGCTGTGATTGTGATAGCTGATTTATCATATTATTTGCTGAAGTTATTTCTTGTTGGTATCTTTCAATACCTGTGTTTGTGAATACTTGCATATTGGTAGATGGTTGCCATTCTGGCATCTTACTTGCTATACTATCTTGTATTTCTTGTTGATGTTGTAATAAAACACTTTGTAATTCTGCCATTTTTTGATATTCGCTATTATTGGCCATAAGTAATTGTTTATCTTCTCCAGTAATATTGGATATATCTGTTGCCGTTTGTCTCAATTGTTCCATTTTTTGTCTTGTATTTTCTAATAAATCATTATATTGTTGTTGACTTGATATATTATTTACTAAATTATCTTTTACTTGAATTCTTTGTACAGTATCATCATATAAATTTTGTGCATCATTTTGTTTTGTATTAGTTGTGTTTAATGGTACATTAACTGATGTAGAATTTAATTCTGATAATTGATTTTGAAATTCGGATGCTGCAATATTGGCTTTTGCAAGTTCTTCCCTTGCTGCTTGTATACTAGTAGTATCAATAGTATTATTTGAAGCACTTTGTATTGATTCAAATGTATTTAAGACTAAATTCATTGCGGTATACATCGCTTTAAAGGCTGGAGACATTCCATCTTGTATTTGTATTGCTGTTCTAATTGTTGCCATATCTTCATCTCCTTTACAAAAATTTAAAGAGGTAGATTATTTTCTTCTACCCCTTTTTCCTTTTTTTGCTTTACGTTTCATTTCTTCGTTTTTCTTTTTGTCATCTTCCATCTTGATTTGGATCATAGCAATTATCATTGCTTTTTCTCGCCTTGGAAGTGCTTCATATTGACTTGGTAACATTTTGATTTTATGAAAGCAATAGTAAGCATAATTTGCATCACTATCGCCTTCTTCAATTAGTTTTTTGCTTGGTCTACCAATTCATCCATTGAGTTAAATCCGTTTGCTTCTTGAACTTTTAGTAAATAATCTTGATATTCTCCTGGTGTTAACATTGTTCTTAGTAATTCTTCAGCACTCATTACACCATAACTTTGTTGTAATGTTGCATCATTTAAATCGGGATATAGTGTACACTTTGCTGCTAATTTTGCCATATACTCATTTGAATCTGTTTCTGGTTGGAACAGATTTTTCTTTCCTGGCACTTGTACCCTTTTTATACATGATTTTCTTATTCTTTCGTCCTCTTCACCAGTTACACATCCGATTTTCCATTCTTCAAATTTCTTTTCTTCTTTTCCTGTTTTCTCATTCTTTACCATTGTAAAAAATCTTTTTGAAGCCACGTATTTTATAACTTCTTGTTTTGCAGCATTCTCTGCTAAAAAAGCACTAAAATTGCTCATAATCTTTCCTTCTTTCTAACTAATTTTTTTTAATTTTATTGCATACCTGCTAATAATGAATATTTTTCTGGTATTTCAAAGTCTTCAAATGTAAAGTCTAAATCTTCATCTAAATATTCTGCATCTGCATCAAATTTGGTTAATAAACCACCATCTAGGTTACAGTCTTTTAATATTACTGTTTGTCTACCAACTGAAGAAATAGGATCCTCATTTGTTACTTGAATATCAAAGTAGATATCCTCTCCAGTTCTTTTGAATTTCTCCAATACTTCTCTAAATATTGAAGTATTATAGTGGAATGTTGCTGTTCCTGTTCCACTCCATCCTGTTGATTTATTTCCTTTACCTGTTTTTCCTAAAATAGGAATTTCAGACTTTGTTTTTTCTATGCTTGCCTCTAGTGATATAGCTTGCATAAAATTATATCTTTTTCCTTCAATTGTAACATAACATTCTGCTTGACTTCCAGCAATAGAGTCTTGTGCTCTCATTGTATTATTATTCATAATAAATTTCTCCTTTCTTTTTTACAAAGTGAAAAATAGACAGAT
>CANCZH010000090.1 GCA_947382445.1 uncultured Clostridium sp.
CGAAGTATGGTAAAAGTCTTGTTTCTAACATTCTACAATAACGCTTGTATGTAGTAGGAGCAAGTTCTTTTGAACCATAATCTCTTTTCCATATCTCAGTAAATTCAGAAAATCTAAGAGACTTACCATCAACAACTAAACCATTTTGTACTTCGGTAACAAACTTTGCTAGTTCAACTTCTGCATCTTTTTTAGTTCCATGTACTGTCTTTCTATGTATCATAGGATTTCCATTTAGGTCAAAACCTTCAGATACTGTTAACCTGTAACTATTTTTTCCTCTTTTTTCTATACTCCCAGCCATTACTTAATTCACCTCCTTTCAAGTATGCCTATGGGTGGGAGGAGTATGTAATTCTATTGTTAACAAAAACATTATATAATAATAGTTAACAAAATGCAATAGTTTTCAAAAAGAAACTTAAAAATTTTATTCGTATAATAAAATGTAGAAAATTGTCGAAAGTTGTAATATCAATGAACTGCTAGACTTTTTACAGAAAATGTGATATGATTTGACAAAATTAGTATACTAAAGAAAAATAAAAAAATTGTATTTTTAAGGAGAAATCTATGGGTATACTGATTAATTTATATAACTTAATATTAAAGTTGAAAAATAAGAAAGAATACGAATCTTTGGCACCAGTATCCAATATAAGGAAAAGTGCAACTTTAAATATGCTAATTAATACTATGGCAGATGAAAAAAATTATAATGTTGCATTATCAGGAAAGTATGGAGCTGGAAAAAGTAGTTTAATTAAAAGTTTTTTTTATGGAATAAGAAAAATAATTTACAAACCTTTATATATATCGTTAGGAATGTTAGGGTTAGAAGAAAATGAAATTGATGTAAATGAATTTGGACAAGAAATAGAAAAAAGCATAATACAGCAAATAATATATAAGGAAAAAACTACTAAATTACCAGATTCAAATATAAAAAGGGTTTCTAAATTAAAAAAAAGAAATGTCTTATTCATAATGATTGTAATAATTATTATAATTTCATTAAAAATAAATTCTTTATATATAGAAAATTATAATGAGGAAATAAAAATAATAATCGAAAAGTTTCTACTTCTTAATATATGGTATAAGATAGGTATTGGAATAATAGCATTAATCATAATTTTGTTGATTTCAAAATTATTTGCTAAGTTCCTAAAAAAAGTCGATATAAAAAATATAAAATTTAATTTTACTAATACAGAAATAGAGATAGAAAAAACAAGTACAGAATCATTGATTAATAAATATATGGATGAATTGGTATATTTTTTTAGTATGACTGATTATAATATTGTAGTTATAGAAGATTTAGACAGATTTTTAGAAAAGGAAGAAATTAAAGATAGAGTTTTAATAATATTTCAAAAATTAAAAGAATTAAATCAGATTTTAAATTCTTCTAAACAAATTAAAAGAAAAATTACTTTTTTATATGTTGTTAAAGATGATTTATTTAAAAATGAAGAGGAAAGAACTAAATTTTTTGATGCAATAGTTCCTGTAATTCCTGTAATGTCAAACTATAATTCTTATGCTGAATTAAAGAATAGGTTTGAAGTTTATAATATTGATGACAAAATAATGCAAGATATTTCACCATATATTAATGATTATAGAGTTATTAAAAATCTAAAAAATGAATATGAACTGTATCAAAAGGAAATAGAAGGAAACGAAATAGTAAAAGAGAAACAATTAGCAATGCTTACACTTAAAAATATAAGACCTAGTGAGTATGAATGTTTATTGAACAATAGAGGATTTATCTATGAAATTATAAATCAGAAACAAGAATATATAGATAAAAAAGCACTGAATATAAATGAAAAAATCGAAAAAAATGAGAAAAGAATAAAGGACCTTAATAATGAAAAGTTAAAAAACTTTCAAGAATTAAAGAGATTAGCTGTTAGTAGTTTATATGGCAAATATGCTAGTAGGAGTGTAAGCGGATCATTATCAGTAGAACAATTTTTTAGTAATAGTATGAACTATGATAAAATAAAAAATACAACTATCTATTTAAATGATCCAAGAGGATATTGTTTCAGCGAGTCAGATATATTTGAGTATTTTGGAGGAAAGGATAAATTTCTAGAAAGAGCAAATAATATTGCTAAAGAAAAAGAAATAGATGTTGAAAGATTAATTGTTGAAAATGAAAAACTAGAAAAAGAAAAAGAAGATTTAGTCAAAAAGCCATTCTATGAATTGATTGGGGATAATGAAAGCATAGAAATAGATGATGAATTTATAAAAATGTTATTAGAGAATGGATATATTGATGAAAGTTACCAAGACTACATGTTTAAATTTAAAGAAACTAAAGACATAAATAAGAATGATTATACTTTTATTTCTAATGTAAGGCAATATAGAGGGACAAAATACGATTATAGCATTAGTAATGTAGAAAAAGTCGTTGAAGAATTGAACAGTAGTTATTTTGGAACGGAGGCAATTCTAAATTATAGTGTTATAGACTATTTAATAACATCAAATAGTGATGAGTTAAAAGAGAAACAAGATAATTGTATTAATATGCTTACAGAATTAAATGAAAATAAAGAAAATTTTATATTAGGTTTTGTTAAACATAAACAAAACAAAGAGACTTTTTTAGCTATGCTTCATAAAAAGAATAAAAATACTATATATGAGATGCTACTTAATAATAGTGAAAAAAATGAGAAAGTCGAAACAATAATAAAAAATGTCTTAAATATTCCTGAAATATTAGATTTTGAAAAAACTAATAAATATATTCGAGAGCATATTGAAAGTAAAAGAAATTTCTCGAATTGGGTTAAATTAAATGATAATATAAAAGAATCATTAAATGTATTAGATGTTAAATTTAAAGAATTGGAAGAAAATGATACTGAGTTTTTAGAATTTATATATAATAAAAATTTATATAGATTAAATTCAGAAATGATTAGATTGCTATTTCAAAATAAAGGCTATTCTGAGCAGGAGTTTGAAGAAAAAAGTTTAAGTATTATTATGCATGATACAAATTTAGAAACAATGAAAAAATATGTAGAAAGCAATAAAAGGGAATATATAAATAATTGCTATTTAGAAACTACAGGAGCTAAAAACGATATTAAAGATATAATTGAATGCTTGAATAATTGGGATTTAGACATTGAAAATAAAAGGGAAATAATAAAAAATATTTATGGACAAGTCGAAGATATAAGAGATGTAGATACTGACTATTACGATGAAATTATGGTAAGAAACAAAGTAAATCCAACTTGGGAAAATTATTACTATTATTACATTAATAGTGATGAGATTACTGATGTATTATTGCAAAATATAGAACTAAATATAGAGAATATAAAGAAACAAAGTGTTAGTAGCATTAAAATGTCAGAAGAAGATGAAACGAAGTTTAAGAATTTTAGGGGTAAAATAGCCAGAAATAACAAACTTAATATTAGTACTTACAAGCAAATAATACCAACATGTTGGATTATATTAAACAAAATAGAAGAAAATGAAATAGAGGACGAAAGACTAAAGACACTAGTAAGACATAAGGTAATAAAATTAAATGATGATAATTTACAAGTTTTATATAATCAAGTTCCAGAGGTTATAGATTTATATATAAATAATAATATACAATATTTTATTAACCATATTGAAGACTTTACATTAAATGAATTTATGATATGTGATATAATAAAATCATCTTGCATAAAATTTAGGGACAAAAATAAAATAATAGAAATTATAAATAAAGAGTACATAAATGTAGAATCAATAAGACTTATAATTGATAATTATAGTCAAAATAAAATAAGTAAAGTAAGCGAAGAACTAAAGGAAAGGATATTTAGTTCAAAAGTAGAATTAAATTATAAACTAATGTTTTTAGAGAAAGAATTAGATAAAAATAATTCAATCGAATTAATTGATAAGTATTTAAGATTATTACCTATACCATATAAATATATAGCCAACTACGAAGAATATTCTAAACCATTTTCTATACAAAAAACAAAGAGTAGTGAAAAAATGTTAGAGAATTTGAAAAATAAAGGATTTAAATTTACTAAATCGATTAAGAAAAATAGAATTATTATATATAATAAAAAATAGCACATAAAGTGCTATTTTTTATTAGAGTCTAGCCATTTATCAAAATCCTCATAAGTTTTCTTCTCATTTCTAATGTCATCCATAAATTTTTTAGCTTGCTTTTTCCAATTTTCATAATCTTTTTTATAAACTTCTATATCAGGATTACGTTTAACTAACATAGCCTTTTTAGAATACATTTTGCGATATTTACCATAAACTTTATCGTTTTCTTGTTTTATTCTTTGAGCAATTTGATTGCCTATATCTTTACAAGTCTGACTTCCTTTAAATAAATTATTACAATAATTAACTCTTAGGTTATCTGTTATAAAGTATTTACCACAATTTTTACATTTTTTTATTATAAAATTATTTTCTTCCACAAATTGAAATAATGTAATATAAAGTATAGTGTAAACACTAGAACTAGTTGCACTAATGTTAGAATATACATCAGCAAAATGTAGCCCTGTTGTAAAAAACTCTAATAGTTTTTGTTCACTATTTTCAAGATATTCAGGAACAATCTTATAATTAAAAGCATTATCTATTTGAAAATCAGTAACATATGGTTTTAATGTTTTAAAATGTGATGTGTAATAAATGTAAAATCTCATCTTATTAGTCATTTTTCCGGAATTTTCCACACTATGTTTATTGAAAATATAGTCAACAAATTTCGAGTAAAGTTTTTGAACTTTTTTTGCATCTTTTTTGATTGGCTCAAAATATTTTTGGGCTAATGTTTCTATTTCATTGTAGTTATATGACTTGTCAAGCTTTAATTTTTTAATATCAGTTTCTTCAAAGTATTTAAGATAAGATGTAAAAAACTTAGTAAACCAAACAAAATACTCATTAAAATTAGAAAAATCTGTATTTAAAAAGTTAATTATATTTGTTCCAGTTCGATAAAATGATAAATGATCTTTAATAAAAAAATGACAATTAGAAAGTTCATCTAAAGTATAGTAATGTAATTTGTCTAGATCTCCATATAATAAAGTTACAAGACTAAGATTTTCTCTAGTATTAATGGAAATATGTATTTCACTATTAATTTTATTCATAATTCCTCCGTTAACAGTTTATAAAATTGCCAAAAGTTAACTTGCTATCAAAATAACCTATAAAGTATTTACAAGGTTAACTATACACAATATAATACATTTGCTAACAAAAGTCAATACATAATAACAAGAAAACTGGAGGTGATACTATGGAATTACAAAAAGTTCAAAGAACAACACTAACAATGAAAGAAGCAGCAGAGTATTTAGGAATTTCTTATTGGTTAGTTAATCAATTAGTAAGAAGAAAACAAATACCATGCTCAAAAGTTGGTGGCAAATATTTATTTAGAGTACAAGTGCTAGATGAATATTTAGAAAAAATGGAACAACAATCTATAAGCTAGATTGCAAGGAAAGAGGGGAAAGGAGGATATGTATAATTTACAATGGTTAAAATTAGAAATTAAAATATTTTCAAACAGAAAAATTCAAATATTACTAAAAGAAACTGATGGCGACACATATTTTAGAGTATGGATTCAGTTAATAACTATTGCTATGGAATGTAGTAGTGGAGGAAAGCTAGTAATAGGAGAAAATACACCAATGACAATAGAAAACTTTTCAAAGATTATGGGAAAGTCTAAGAAAAAAATGGAGAAAATTATTAAAAAATTTCAAGAATTAAATATGCTAATTATAGAAGAAGGAGCATACAAAATTAAAAATTGGAGTAAATACCAAAGTGTTGAAACAAACGAAAAATATCAAGAACAAAATAGAATAAGA
>CANCZH010000091.1 GCA_947382445.1 uncultured Clostridium sp.
TCTAAAGTAGGATCAAATATTAGAGGTGTTCTTGGTCTTCCAGACGCAGTTGTTGGACAACCAGGTCATGCAGCTCATATAAACTATTTTCAAAATAGTAAAGGTGAAGGATATTGGGGGATTGACAATGATGTTAGTGGATGGGCATACACAGGATCAACAATACTTTTAGGATGGTCAACAGCTCCTTATGCTAGTGGATATACTGGAACATATATACAAATTGCACAAGAAGTTATTAATCAT
This sequence comes from uncultured Clostridium sp., assembly GCA_947382445.1. The sequence goes on from CANCZH010000091.1 coordinate 247, forward strand.
GAAGATACATATAAACAAAGTCAAATGTTTGTATATCTTGCGGATTCATATACAGATTTAACAAAAAAAGAAGAAGCATATAGAAAAGCATTGGAAATTCAGCCATTGAACTTAAATGCGTGGTATGGATTGATATTAACATATAATTCATCTGATAGTAAAACAGAAGAACAATATTATGAACTTGCAGAAGAAATAGCAAATAGTTTAAAATATTATCCTTTACCAATGTATCAAATGACTAATCAAATCAAACCTAAACTAACAAGTATAGGAACTTCTTATAAATTTACATTACTACAAACAAGAGTTTTAAAGGAAGCAAGTGTTTTACCAAATAGTTCAACAGAAGTATTACAACCAAGTATTACAAGATTAATGGGAAATTTCTTGTTAGGGCAAATGGATACATCTATCGCAACATTCTCATTTGATGGAGAAGATGCAGGAAAAATAGTATTATCAAGTCGTTATGATGGAAATGGTATACGTTGGGATTATAGTTTAGATGGTAAGAATACATGGAATGAAGTATCATTTACAGCAGATGAAGAGCATAAATTACAACTAACTGAGGAAGAAATAAATTCTATTACATCTGAAAATGATATATATGTTCATATTGTTGGTGTAAATTATTCTGAAGAAAATTTATACAAAATAGATATATTAGAATCAGCTGGACTTCCAAGCATTTTATATGCCAACGACTTAGAAAATAAACTTATGGGTGCAATACCTACTATGCAATGGAAATTAAATGAGAATGATGAATGGACATATTATAAAGAGTATGAACCAGATTTAACAGGAAATAGAGATATAATTGTAAAAGCTGGTGCTACAGGAGTGCATTTAGCATCAAATAATAGTGTCACATATCATTTTACAGAGGATAATGAATCAAGTACAAGAAAATATATACCAATTTCTCATTTATCTGTTCATAGCGCATCATCAGCAGCTACAGCTCAAGGAAGAGATGCAGTAAATGCAATTGATGGCAATATTAATACAAATTGGCATTCTGCATGGGATGGAAGTGATAGGGTTAAAACAATAGTTATTAAACTAGATGAACCTAAAAATTTAACTGCCTTAGAATTTTTCCCAGTAGCTGGTGGAAATGGTAAAATTGTAAATGCAGTAATCTCTGTAAGTATGGATGGAGAAAATTGGACAGAAGTTGTATCACAGACCAACTGGACATATAGAAATAGTAATGATATTACTCCAAAGAGTGTAGACTTTGAACCAACTAGAGGACAATATATAAAAATAGTTGGAAAAGTGACACAAGCTGCCTCATCTAGTATGAGTTTTATTGCAGTAAGCATGTTTAATTTTTATGAAGATGTAAGTGCTAAACTTGTAGCAGAATTTTCATTTGATGGAAATAATGCAGGAAGAATATCATTATTTGATGAATATAAAACTAGAAATTGGAAATATAGTATAGATGGTGGTGTTACTTGGAAAACAACAAGTGCAGATAATCATCAATTAACACCTGAAGAAATAGAGCAAATAACAGAAGAAAATAAAATAAAAATACTTTTTGATGGAGATGAGACACAATATAGACTTAACATTAAAAAAGGAATTGCTCCTCAAAGGGCACAATATGTAAATGATTTAGAAAATAGATTAATTGGTATTAGTAATACTGATACACTTGAGTGGAAAATAGATAATGGTAAATGGACTTCATTTGAGGAAAATGAACCTATTGTTACAGAAAGTAGAACACTTTATGTTAGAACAAAAGCAACTGGAATTAATACAGCAAGCGATAGTGTTGAATATAACTTTACAGAAGATAGTCAACCAAATACAGCTAAATATATACCAGTAAAACATTTATCTATTCATAGTTATTCTACTCAATCAATAGATTCTAAAAGACCATATTATGCTCCAAATGTAATTGATGCAAATATTAATACATTGTGGCATACAGATTTTAGATATGATGTTAGACAGCAAGAAATTAAACCATTTATTTGTATAAAACTAGATGAAGCTAGATATATTTCGGCTTTAGAATTTATTCAAAAAAAATATAGACCAGATGATCCAGATTATATAAAAAATGCAAGAGTATATGTAAGTATGGATGCACAAGAATGGACTCAGGTAGGAACAATAGAGAATTGTCCACAAGATACACAGCTAAGAAGAATAGAATTTAGTGAAAGTGTAAAAGGACAATATGTAAAACTTGAAATGGATACATATGGTATTTTTGCATCTGTTGCAATGATAAACTTATATGAAGATAGGACTAAAATTGAAGCAGTAAAACCAACAGCTGAAATCGAATATAGCACAGAAGAATTAACAAATAAAGATGTAGTAGCAAAATTGGTTAATGCAAGCACAAATATAGAAATTACCAATAATGATGGAAATGAGTATACATTTACAGAAAATGGAAGTTTTACATTTAAATTTGTAGATGAATATGGTAACAAGGGAGAAGCAACAGCCAATGTCGATTGGATAGATAAAGATGTCCCAACTGCAGAAATTGAATATAGCACAACAGAAAATACAATAGAGCCTGTAACTGTAATTTTAAAACCAAGTGAAGAGATAGAAATTCTAAATGAAAACTTAGATTATACAGAAAATGAAGATGGAAGCTATTCTATTGTATTTGATAGGAACACAACATATACATTTGAATTTAAAGATAAAGCAGGAAATATAGGAGCAGCAGAGGCTAGTATAGACTGGATAAAAGATCCAACAACTGTAAAAGTCACTTATGATATAACAAGTCTTACAAATAAGGATGTAACAGCTACAATAGAATCTGAAAATGCTAGAATTACTATAGACAATAATAATGGAAGTAATAGTTATACATTCACTCAAAATGGAACATTCACTTTTGACTTTACAGATGAATATGGAATTTCTAGAAGTAAAACAGTAAAAGTAGATTGGATAGATAAAACGTTACCAACAGCACAAGTGTCTTATAGTACAACGCAAAATACTTTAAATCCTGTAACAGTAACTTTAACTCCAAGTGAAAAGATAACTATTCTAAATGAAGGTTTAGAATATACTAAAAATGAAGATGGAACTTATGATATTGTATATAAAAACAATGGAACGTATACAATAAAATTTGTAGATGATGCAGGAAACTGCGGACAGGCAATAGCAACTATTGATTGTATAAGAGAAAAAACAAAAGCAAGTCTTTCATATAGTACTAAAGAGCTTACTAATCAAGATGTAGTTGTTACTTTATCAGCAAATAATAAAATAACTGTAGATAATAATAATGGAAGCAATGAATATATATTTACAAAAAATGGAAGCTTTACATTTGAATATACAGGAGAGTTTGGGGTAAAAGGAGAAGTAACGGCAACTGTAGATTGGATAGATAAAGATGTTCCAATAGGGGAAATCGAATATAATATAACAGAAAGTACAGCAAATCCTGTAAGAGCTACTTTAAAAACAAATGAAGAAGTTGAAATTTTAAATAATAATGGAAACGAATATACATTTACAGAAAATGGAAGCTTTAAATTTGAATTTGTAGATAAAGCTGGAAATAAAGGAGAAGCAACAGCTACTGTTAGTTGGATAAATAAAATACCAGGTCTTGATTTAATCTATAGTACAACTGAGATGACAAACCAAGATGTAGAGGTTACATTAGTAACAATAAATGATGTAAATATAGAAATTACAAATAATAATGGTAATAATAAATATGTATTTACAGAAAATAAGTCATTTACATTTGAATATGTAGATGAATTTGGAGTAAAAGGAAGTATAACTGCTACTGTAGACTGGATAAATAAAACTATTCCTACAGTGGAGGTAACATACAATACTAAAAAGTTAACAAATAAAAATGTAATAGCAACACTAAAATTTAGCGAAGAAATTACAATATTAAATGAAAATTTAGAAGTTACAAAAAATGAAGATGGAACTTATACAATAGTATTTGAAAAGAATACAAATCTTCTATTAGAATTTAAAGATAAAGTTGGAAACAAAGGACAAAAGAGTATAAATGTTGACTGGATAGATAAAGAATTGCCAACAGCAACTTTTGAATTTAGTACACAAGATATTACTATAGCTCCTGTAACAGTAACTTTAAAACCAAATAAAAAGGTTAAAATATTAAATAATAATGGAAGTGATACATATACATTAGATAAAAATGGAGAGTTTACATTTGAATTTGAAGATGAAGCCGGAAATAGAAATTCAGCAACCGCTAAAGTAACATGGATAAGAGAAGCACCAAGGCTTAAACTTGTATATAGCACACAAAAACTTACAAATGAAGATGTAACTGTAACATTAGTAGCAGATCTTGAAACACCTGTTAATATCGTAAATAATAATGGAAGCAACCAATATACATTTAAGAAAAATGAAAGCTTTAAATTTGATTACATAGATGAATATGGTATTGCTGGAAGTATTACTGCAACAGTTGATTGGATAGATAAAACTCCACCAACAGCTACAGTTGAATATGATATTATTACTGCTACTAAAGAAAATGTAATAGCAACAATTAAATTTGATAAAAAAGTTAAAGCGTTAACAGAAGATGCATATTTAGTAGAATATGAAAATAACGTATTTAAATTAAGATTTGAATATAATTCTAAACGTGTAATTGAATTTGAAGATGAAGCTGGAAATAGAGTTAGTGGAACATTAAATGTTGATTGGATAGATAAAACTATACCAACTGCAGAGGTTTCATACATAACAACAGAAACTACAAATGAAGATGTAGAAGTAATAATTACATTTAGTGAAGATGTTATAATATTAAATCAAGATTTAGACATAGTAAATATAGAAAACGTAGGAAACAATGAAATCTTTACAATCAAATTTAATGAAAATGGAGAACATATAATTGAATTTGTAGATAAAGTTGGAAACAGAAATTCTTTAACTGTAAGTATAAACAATATAGATAAAGATATACCAACAGCAGAGATTTCATATAGTACAACAGAAACTACAAATAAAGATGTAATTGCAACAGTAAAATTTAATGAAGAAGTAGAAATATTAACAGAAGGTCTAGAAATAGAAGAGAAAGGAAATAATACTTACGAGTTAAAAGTTGCACAAAATGGAGAATATATAATTGAATTTATAGATAAAGCTGGAAACCAAGGTACAATAACTGTTAAGGTAGATAATATAGATAAAGATGTACCAACAGCAAAAGTTTCATATAGTACAACAGAAATTACAAATAAAGATGTACTAGCAACAATAATATTTGATGAAGATATTGAGATATTAACTGAAAATGTAAATATCAAGAAAATCGATAATAGTACTTATGAAGTTAGGTTTGAAGATAATGATGAAATAGAACTTGAGTTTAAAGATAAAGCTGGAAATGTAGGAAAGGCTACAATAAAAGTTGATTGGATTCAAATTTTACCAAATATTAATATATCTTATGATATAACAACTCAAACTAAAGAAAACGTTACTGTAACAATAACAGCAGACGATGCAATCACAATTACAAATAATGATGGTAAAAATACTTATACATTTAATGAAAATGGAGAATTTATATTTGAATATATAGATAAATATGGTAATGAAGGAAAAGTAAT
>CANCZH010000092.1 GCA_947382445.1 uncultured Clostridium sp.
TTCCTATTTTTATTTTATATCTATTTGTGTCATATCTATTTTAAACCTATAATTTATGAATTTTTCTACTTTTGTATAAAAAACTGCCCTTGTAATGCCAGCAAGGGTAGTAATACTTATTTTTTACCAATCCGTTTTGATTCCAAAGCAGAAATTTTCTTTTTCATCTACATAGGTAATTAATTTACTTTTAGGTCCTAATGAATAATCAATATTATCATGTTGTACATTTAAGCCATTTTCTTTGAGTATAGAAATAGGAACTTGAAATTGATCTAAAATTCCATTGTATGTAATAAATTGTCTTAAATGTGGAAATGCAGATAAAGTACCTATAATACCCAGATTACCATTTAATAGTTCTACCTCCATGTTAGAAGTTAAAAAAGATATGTAATCAAGCATAATAATTCCTCCTGTTATTTCATTGGCATTAAGCAGACTCATGTCTATTTTTATTATACAATACATTATGTAAAATTTCAAGCAAAGTACATTTTCTCATGAGTTGATAATCTTTTCTATAATTTCCATATCTTCTATTTTATTAATTCCAAAACATTTCTTACCTAAGTCTTTTATCGAAGCTCCTAAATGATACATTTCTTTGTTATCTATCACGATAAATCTATCATGAAATTTATTTGTTTTAGCTACTTTTAGGATAGGATACTCTTTATTGAATTTTTTAACATCTAAATTTTCAATATTACTTTTGTCAGATGTTAGAATAACAGCTTCTACATTTATTTTCTTTTTAGATAACATTTTTAAAACACTATCATCAATATAATTATCTATGATTAAGATTTTCTTATTTGCTTTTTTTATAATATCTATTATTATGCTATATGCATCGTATATTTGACCATCAAAAAATATTCTCTGTTTAATGTTTTCTCCTAATTGCAGTTGATTAAAGACTTCATCAAATTTTTTGTTATGTTCTTGTAATTGGTATTCTACATTTGTTAATCTTTCGAATACTTGTCCATTTGAAGCCAAAAACTTTCTCATTTCTATAAAAGAATTAACAATTTTTATGCTTACATTAACAGCAACTTGACTTTTTAATAAGCCTGCAAGCATAGTAATTCCATATTCGGTAAATGCATATGGCAGATATTTTCTATGTTGTCCTCTTCCATTTTCGTTTAAGGTGAAAATTTTGCACCTTAAAGATTTATATTCTTCATCAGTTAATTGAAAACAATAGTATTCTGGAAATCTTTCTATATTATTTTTAACATTTCTATTAAGGTCTTTAGTTGCATATTCAAAAAGTCTTGCTACATCACTATCTAACATGACTTGTTTTCCTCTTATTGTATATATTAAATTTTTTATATCTTCATTTGTTAATTCATTTTGAATTGCTAATTTATTTTCTTCCATATAGATTCACATCCTTTTCTTACTTTGTATATTGTAAAACATTTGTTCTTAATCGTCAAGACTTTTACAATTTTTAATATTAAAATTTATACTATTGAAAAGATATAATGCAACTCTATTCTGTTGCACTGAATCCATTTCCATAATTTTAGCTGAAACCAAAATCGCACAAGGGTATTTCGCAAGATTAATTTTTGTTGTTCTGTACTCAATATTAATTTCTTTTTTATCATATTCTAAATTAGTATGGCTGTAATTATCACATATACATATCATCTTTTCTACAAATGAAAAAACTTACGAAACTCTTCAAAGTTCGTAAGTTGCTATAAATTGGAGCTTTCAGCCTTACCATTTTCTTATTTTCCTATGCTTTTCAGCTTTTTTAATGCAATTTTAATGCAAATGCTGTTATTTTTGTTCTTTATCCTTTAATATTTCTTCTACTTTTCTTTCAATCACATTTTCTGTTTTTTCATTTAAATAATTTAATATAGTATCTTTCTTTTCGTGTATATATGTTATTCCACTTATTACTATTAATAAAATTAAAATACCTACTATAATTTTCCATAAAAAATAATTATCTTGTAATTTACTATTTCTTTTATTTTCATTTTTATAAAAATTATGCAAAGCTATTAATGTTGTTACTAAAATTAATATTACAAAAGTAATAAATATCATAATATTTATTATTCCATCAATTTTGCCTATTGCCTCAATTGATGCAGAAATTATACTAAACGATGTTAAAAAGCCTAATAAGTTATATACTAGGTCATTCCCGTTTTTCTCTAACCTTTTTTGTTTTTCTTCTATTTCTTTGTTTTTTTCGTTTATATTTTGAATCTCTTTTTCTATTTTGTATGATTCTAGTTTTAAAGTTAATCTTTGATAAATGTAAATTAAATTTACAAAATTTTCATCTTTATTTCCATAGTAAAAATCTATATCCTTTGAATCCGAAATTAGTATTTCTGTAGCCAAAATTAGATTTTCTAATTTCTTTTTGTTTTCTTCATTTATTTCAGTATTTTGGTATTGTGCTATCTCTTCATATTGTGCTTTTACAATTGATTTATGTTTATTAGCTTGTTCTCTTTTCTCTTGTTTGGACGGAGTTGTTTTTTCTGTTTCTTGTAAATATGCCTTAAAGTTTTGGAGCTTTATATCTAATCTTTTACTACTCAATAAATTCTCTTCTAAACCAATCTCTTGTTTCTATTTTGTCTATATATGTATTTGCTCCATACGATACTTTATTTCCATTTCTTTCCCAAACATTACTCCATGGTGAATTCGGTATATGAGTTAATTTCATTAATTGAATTCCAGATAAATTTCCAAAAATTTCATATATATAATTTAATAAAGTTTTCTTATCTTGTGAAATTTCTTTTCCTTGCTTTTCTTGCTCTTCTGTTAGAGTAATTGGATTTTTCCCAAAATTTCTAAATTCTTTATATAAAGGAATTGATACTGGTCCAAATGCCCATGCATTAAAATTACAATTATATAATTCTTCTGCATTAGTTAAGTTCATGTAGTATGCTTCGGTAAAATACATTAATTTTTGAATTTGCATATTAGTTACTTCTTTATCATCTTTTTTAAATTTATTAATTAAATAATATGCATCTTTTTTTATGTCATTCTCATACATCTTACTCACCTCCTTAATAATATATTTTATTTACTTGCATTATATATAATATATATTTTATTTTCAATATCTTTATTATATATTGTTAATTTTATTTATATAATATTTAAAAAGAAAAAAATCTAACCCTATCTAGCTAGACTTTTTTTCTATTTATCTATGTTATTACTTATTATTATATCTAAAATAGCAGCAATCTCCTGAGCATCTTTTCTTGAATTTTTATAATATATACTATCTTTTCTATCTTTAGAGTGTAGAACTTCAAAAGTAATTAATGGATTTGCTATGTCACTTGTTTTTATTTCTATTTTCATTTCTGTACAATATTCTACATCTTCTGACTTTGATGATGTTGTTGTAATTATATTATGCTTAGTTTTTCCTTTAGTTGTATTTTTTCCCATTCCTGCTCCTATACCTCCTCCTACTAGTCCTCCTGCTACTGCTTTTGTTGATGAAAGGTGTTGCTTAGACTTTTCTTTTGTTTTGCTGTTACCAAAAGTGAATGTATTACTAGTAGTTTCTGTTACCACTTTTCCATTTTCAATTATTTCATAACTTATTATTTTATCGAAATCAATTTCTTGTTTCCTAATCTTTATTTTTTGATATTCTTCACTTACTTGGAATGCACCCATTCCTGCTACTTTAATCCATTTTTTCTTCTGCTTTTTTCTCTTCTTTTATCTTTTTTCTTTCGGCTAAAAAACTAGATAATCCCATATTTTTTTCCTCCTATACAAGACTATACTTTATCTTATAGAATATTTCAACTTAATGTTAAAATACTACCTATTATATATAAGTAGTATTTTTTTAATGCAATTTTTTAATGCAATTCATCGTATACATAAGTAATCTTAATAACAACATAACGTACTTTTTTGATTTTTGATATTTTTTTATAATCGTTGTAAATGCCTAAAACGTCATCATTCTTCCACTTAATGACAACCAAACGCACTTTAATGAAAAATTGTAAAAATATATGATATTGGAGCTCCCAATCAGAATCGAACTGATGACCTCATCCTTACCATGGATGCGCTCTACCTACTGAGCTATGAGAGCAGATCTCTGGCTTTAAGACTTAAAAGCCAGTATATTGTGTTTTTATTGTAATACATCTTTTATCGCTTCACCTATTATTTTGTTTACATCTGCCATCATCACATTAAATCTTACTTCTTTATCAAAGTAATCTTTAACTTCTGGATTTTGCACTAGTATTTGATAAAGTTCTTGTAGTTTTTTCATTTTTTCTTCTGATTGTTTTTCTCCTTGCAATGCTAGTATTTGTTCTTCATATCTTATTTTTTCAAATTCATCTATTTTTGCTTTTAGTCCTTCTACTGATTTTACTTTTTCTTTTGCTTCTTTGTATTCTGTAAATTCTTTACATTGTTTTATTGCCATTGCTAGGTTATTTACTTCATCATATACGTTCACTTTTTTACCTCCTAAATTTATTTTATAAAAGAGGACAATAATACTATTGTTCCTCTTTCGTATATTTTTATTAATTTATATTTAAGCATATGCTTGGCGTTTTTTGAATCCAAGTAGGCTTGTAATTTCTCCCTCTGAATTTTTTGCTTTTTTGGCTTTCTCTGCTTTTTCTTGCTCGATTTGATGTGCTTGTCTTTCTGCCATTGTTTGACAAATTGCTTTTTGGTATGTGAAATGTGTATCTTGTGCAATTTTTGTCCAGTTATATTTACTCTTAACATCTAGTTTTGCTTGTTTTACTATGTTTGCACATAATCCAGGGTTATATAATAGTGATAGTATAGAATCTGCTAATGAGTTTGGATTTCCAGCATAGCTTTTCATTCCATTTACTCCATGCTCAACTATTTCGTTTAATCCTCCTACATCAGATACTACTACTGGTACTCCTGCAAGCATTGCTTCTAATGCTACTATCCCAAATGGTTCATATGTGCTTGGAAATACTGATATATCTGCACATTTGTACATTTTGCATAATGTTTTGTGGTCTAGGTATCCAGTAAAATATACTTTGTTTTGAATTCCTAGATAGTTTGCTTGTGTTCTTAGTTCATCTATCATTCCACCTTTTCCAGCAATTATTAATTTTGCATCATTATATCCTCTTAATATTTTTGGCATTGCTGCTATTAAGTTTTGTATTCCTTTTTCATATACTAGTCTTCCTGAGAATAGTATTATTTTTTCATTGTCTGCTGCAAATCTTCTTCTAAATTCATAGTCTCTTTCATATCCTGCAAAATTTGTTTGTCCTATTCCATTTGGTACTACATTTATTTTTTCATATGGAAGACCAAATAATCTTTGTAGTTCACTTTTCATATAGTTACTATTTACTATTACTTCATTTGCTTCATATGTTAACATCCATTCTGTGTCATTTATATATCTTTGTGTATCATCATGGATTCCACTGTTTCTTCCAGATTCTGTTGCATGTATTGTTGCTACAACTGGTATATCATATGAATTTTTTAATGTTTTAGCTGCATATGCTACTAACCAGTCATGTGCATGTATTACATCAAAATTTCCTTGTTTTGCTATTATTTCATTTGCTTTTGCAACTAAATTAAAATTTAGTTGCATTATCCAATCTATAAAATTGTTAGGGCTAATCATATAATTATCTACTCTATATACTTGTACTCCATTGTCATCTTCAAAATAAGGTGCATTTCCATCTTTATATGTAATAACAGTTACTTCATGACCGTCCTTGATTAGTCTTTGTGACAAATCATGTACAACTCTCGCAATTCCTCCTACTATTCTTGGTGGATATTCCCATGATAGCATTAAAATTTTCATTTTT
>CANCZH010000093.1 GCA_947382445.1 uncultured Clostridium sp.
ACATCTCCTGATAATACACCACCTTGAATTGCTGCACCAATTGCAACACATTCATCTGGGTTTATTCCTTTGTTTGGTTCTTTTCCTGTTATTTTTTTAACTGTTTCTTGTACTAATGGAACTCTTGTTGAACCACCAACTAATAAAACTTGATCTAATTCGCTTGCTTCTAATCCGGCATCTTTTAATGCTTGATTAACTGGTCCCATTGTTGATTGTACTAATTCACTTATTAATTCTTCAAATTTAGCTCTTGTTAATGTTATGTCTAAATGTTTTGGTCCTGAACTGTCAGCTGTAATAAATGGTAAGTTTATGTTTGTTTGTCCAACACCTGATAATTCTATTTTAGCTTTTTCAGCTGCTTCTTTTAATCTTTGCATTGCCATTTTGTCTGTTGATAAATCAATTCCATTTGATTTTTTGAATTCTTGAACTAGGTATCCAATAATTTTTTGGTCAAAATCATCTCCACCTAATCTATTATTTCCACTTGTTGCAAGAACTTCAAATACTCCATCTCCTATATCTAGAATAGATACATCGAATGTTCCTCCACCTAAGTCATATACCATTATTTTTTGGTCTTTGTCACCTTTATCCATACCAAATGCAAGTGATGCCGCTGTTGGTTCGTTTATAATTCTTAAAACTTCTAGTCCAGCAATTTTTCCAGCATCTTTTGTTGCTTGTCTTTGGCTGTCGCTGAAGTATGCAGGAACTGTAATAACTGCTTGTTTTACTTCTGTTCCTAAGTAGCTTTCAGCATCTGCTTTTAATTTTTGTAATATCATTGCTGATATTTCTTGTGGTGTGAATTCGTCACCTTCTATTTTTACTTTTCTATCTGTTCCCATATCTCTTTTTATTGAGATTACTGTGTGGTCTGGGTTTGTTACTGCTTGACGCTTAGCAATTTGACCAACTAATCTTTCTCCATTTTGAGAAAATGCAACTACTGATGGTGTTGTTCTGTTTCCTTCTGGATTTGGGATTACAACTGCTTCTCCACCTTCCATAACAGCAACACATGAGTTTGTAGTTCCTAAGTCAATACCTATTATTTTTGACATTATTATATTCCTCCTTGTTTTTATATTATTTTTTCAATTCTTTTGTACAAATTTATTTAAATAAAATTTAATAACTAATTTGCCACTATTACCATAGAATGTCTAATTACTTTTGTTCCTATGATATAGCCTTTTCTAAATTCTTCTTTTATTACATTTGGTCCTAATTTTTCATCTGTTACATGGCTAACTGCTTCATGCAACTCTGGGTCAAATGTATGCCCTACTGTTTCTATTTCTTTAACTCCATTATAGGCTAAAACATCTTTTAATTGTTTTAATACCATTTTTATTCCTTCTTCGTAGGCTGTATCTTTTGTTCCTGTACTAATTGCTTTTTCTAAGTTATCTATAATTGGTAATATGCTCATCATTATGTCTGATACTAGCATATTTCTTAAGCTTTCTTTTTCTTTTACTGTTCTTTTTTTGTAATTTTCAAATTCTGCAAATAATCTTTTATATCTATCTGTAAGTTCGTTTATTTCGTTTTCTTTATTTTCCTCTATGATTTCAACATTTTGAGCTTCTTGATTTACTTCTTCTTTTATGTTTTCGTTATCTGCCATTACTCTACCTTCTTTCTATTATTTATCTTCATTATAATCTTCTTTTAATTTCTTACTAATGTATTTCATAATTGAAATTACTTTTGAATAATCCATTCTTTTTGGACCTATTATTCCAATTGTTCCTATGTCTTTATCTCCTAATAAATGATTAAATGTTACTACACTGAAATCTTTTAATTTTTCATCTTGAAGTTCCTCTCCTATATATACATTTATATCATCTGCAACTCCTGTATTTAATACTTCTGATACAAGGTCTTTTGCATCTAATACATTCATGAAGTTTTTAGCTAAGTCTAATTTTTGGAATTCTGGTAAATCAAAAGCCTTATTAGTTCCTTCTAAAAATAAATTATTGTTTTCTTTAAAGATTTTATTTATTTCTGCAATTATTTTCTTGATTATTGAAATACTGCTATTCATTTCTTTTGTTATGAATTCTTCAATATTTCCTCCTAACCAATCTAATGGTTTTCCAACCATGTTATTAGAAAATATATAATTTATTTTTTTAATTTGCTCTTCTGTTACATCTTCATCGAATTTTATGATAGCTTCTCTTATAATTCCTGAGTCTGTAAGTATTATTGCCATCATTACTCTGCTTCCAAGCAATACAAATTTTACATCTAGTATTGTGTGATTTTCAATTTTGGGTCCTATTGCAATTGTAGTGTAATGTGTTAGTTCTGATAATGTGCTTGTTGCAATTTTGGTTAGGTCTTCTAGCTCATTTACTGTTGTTTCTAGTTTGCTTTTTATATATTGCATTTCTTTTGCTGTTAATTTGTCATCTCTTAATAATTCATCTATATAGAATCTGTATCCTTTTTGAGATGGTATTCTTCCAGCTGATGTGTGTGGCTTTTCTATAAAACCTATCTTTTCTAGTTCTGCCATTTCATTTCTTATTGTTGCACTACTACAATTTAATTCTTTTACTAGATCTCCTGAACTTACAGGTTCTGCTGTATCGATGTATTCTTCAACAATTGCTTGAAGTATTTTTTTCTTTCTATTATCAAGCATATTTTACCTCTTTTATTAGCAGTTTTGTTTTTTGTTTGCTAACAATGTATATATTATATCCAAAATTAGCAATTGTCAATACATATTGCTAATTTTTTTTACACTATATAAATTCTTCCCATACAATATTGGCTAAATCTAAACCTTTATTAGTTAATTTTATATTATCTAAATCTATTTCAATTAATTCTTCTTCCACTAGTTTACTTATTTCAAATCTGAAATAAAATAATGGATTAATTTGAAATTTTCTTTCGAATGCAGATATTGAAACTCCTTCTATTTTTCTTAATCCGAGCATCATATATTCTTTTGCCATTTCTTCTTTTGTTTGTTCTTCTTCGATTGTTTTATTGTTGTAGTTTTCTATATATTCTTCAATTGTTTTTGGATTAGAAAATCTTTTTCCATTAAAATAGCTATGTGCTGCTGTTCCAAATCCAAGATATTCTTTTTGTTCCCAACAATCCATATTATGTTTTGAATTTTTTCCTGGCATACAATAATTTGAAATTTCATAATGTATATATCCATTTTCTTCTAGTAGTTCTTTTATTTTCCAATACATTGCTCTTTCTTGTTCATCATTTGGAAGTGTTATTTCTCTGTTTTCTAACTTTTCTTTTATTTTTGTATTTTCTTCTACTATAAGAGAATATATTGAAATATGCTCTGGTTTTAAGTTTATTATTTCACTTACTTGAATAGCTACTCCAAACTCATCTTCTTCTGGAAGTGCAAACATTAAATCTACATTTATGTTGCCAAATCCCTCTTCTCTTGCAATTTTATAAGTTTCTAAAAATTCTTGATATGTGTGTATTCTTCCTATGTTTTTTAGAATTGTGTTATCTGTTGATTGAAGTCCTATACTTAGCCTATTTATTCCTGACTTTTTATATTCTTTTAATTTTTCTCTTGTTACTGTTCCTGGGTTTACTTCTATTGTTATTTCTGCGTTTTGCATTACTATAAATTTTTCTTTTATTTTATTTATTATTTCAGTTATATATTTTTCTTCTAGTAATGATGGTGTTCCGCCTCCAATATATATTGTGCTTACATCAAAACCAGTATATGAACATTCCTCTATTTCTTTTTTTATTGTTTCTACATATTTTTTTATCGTTTCTTCCTTTTGGGAAAATGATATAAAGTCACAGTAATGACATTTTTGTTTGCAATATGGAATGTGAATATAGATACCAATCTTTTTCATTTTATATTCCCCTTTTTAATTCTTCTGCTATTTCTATAATTTTTTTCAATCTATGGTTAACACCTGATTTTCCTATTGGATTTTCTAGTAGTTCTCCTAGTTCTTTTAAGCTAATCTCTGGGTTTTCTATTCTTAATTCTGCTATTTCAATTAAATTTTCTGGTAATTCTTCAAATTTTTTCATTTTTTTTAAAAAGTTAATTGCATCTATTTGCATTACAGAAGCACTTATTGTTTTGTTTAGGTTAGCTGTTTCGCAATTTACTTTTCTGTTTACATTATTTCTAATATCTTTCATTACTCTAATTTCTTCAAATTTTAATACTGATTTTGATGCTTCTATAAAAGCTAAGAATTTTGAAATTTCTTCTCCTTCTTTTATATATATTGTGTTATTTTTCTCTAATATTTTTGCCTTTATATTAGCTTGTTTTAGTAAATTTTGAATATATTGAGATATGTCTCTATCTTTTAGTAATATTTCAAGATGATACTTTTTATTTGGGTCATTTATTGAACCACTTCCTAAAAACAATCCTCTAACTAGTGCTTTTTTCTCATCTTCTTTCTTTAGCTCTTCTATTTTTCTTATATTAGGTATTTTAAATTTTGCACTATATACTTTTCCTTTTACTTCTGGTTCATAATCTATTTGTAATTTGAATAGTATTTTAAATATTCTTTCTATATTAAATTCATTTTCTGTTATAAATTCAATTGTTTCATCTTGCAATTCAGTATTAGCAGAAAGTATATACCCTAATAATTCTGCTTCTAATAATTCTGTTTTAGTAAAATTATTTGTTTTACTTAATTCCATTTTCACTTCTGATGAAAAAGACATTTTCTCACCTCTATCTTTTTTGACATATTATAACTCTATCTTGATTATTGTAATCTTTAATACATTTTACATTTTCATATTTTTCATTAATTAATATTTCACTTACTTGTTTTCTTTGGTCATATCCAATTTCAAAGCATAAAAATCCTTTTTCTTTTAAGTAATCTTTAGATTCTTTTGCTATTTTTCTATAAAATTTTAATCCATCTTCACCACCATCTAATGCTATAATTGGTTCTTTTTTTACTTGCTCTTCTAATCCCTCTAACGCTTTTTTAGTTATGTATGGTGGATTTGATACTATTATATCAAAATCTTTTTCTTGAATATTTTCAAATATATCTGATTTTATAAAATTTACTTTTGTTTTATTATTTATGTTATTTTCTTTTGCTATTTCTAAGGCTTTTTCGCTTATATCAGAGGCATATACTGACGAATTTTCTATATTTTTTGAAAGGGTTATCCCAATTATTCCACTACCTGTGCATAAATCTAATATTTTCATACCTTTTTTAGCTATTTTTAGTATTTCTTCTATTAATACTTCTGTATCAAATCTTGGAATTAATACATTTTCGTTTACTTTAAAGTTTAATCCATAAAATTCTTGCTTGCCTATTATATATTGAATTGGAATATTTTGATTTAATTTTTCTATTCCTTTTTTGAAATTCTCTTCAACTTCTTTTTTCATTTCTTCATTATCGTGTGTAATTATGTATTGCTTTTCTACATTCATATAATGGCATAATAGCATTTTTATTTTTATATTTTTTTCATCTATATTGTTTAATTTCTCTCCTGCATATTTAATTGCTTCTTTTATTTTCATATTGCCTCCAATTGCTTCTATTTTAGCATTTTTGTTTTTTATTGTAAAGAAAAAATCAGCCTGAAATAATCAGACTGACATTATTATTAAATTAATTACCCCACATTAGCCGTCATGCCTAAGAATTTTTATGGACCTGTCCTAAAACAGGTGGGTGCCGTCCTAAATACTTCTGGGTTTCTTACATAAATGCAAGCATACACGCCATATTCAGAGAAATCTGGCTC
>CANCZH010000094.1 GCA_947382445.1 uncultured Clostridium sp.
CACAAAACTCACACATTAATTAGGATCCTCCTTCAATATTTTTAATAATTTTAACGATTCTGCTTTATCGCATTCATCTTTTAGAATAATCCCCATTCTGCAAATTTTTCAAATCCACCTTTTGATTGAATATATTTTCTTGCTATTTCTACTATTTCGCTGTATGGTTTCCCATCTACAAACTCATCTCCAATTGCACAGCATAATTCTACTGGTTTATTGTTTTCTTGTGCTTTTAAGAACGCATATATGTTTACTGATACATCTGCTTTTGATAAATCTTTACCGTGCAATCCTCCACCTGTTACCGCTTCTCCCATATCGCTTCCTAGTTTTCTATTTGTAGCACCTGTGTCTACATCTGTTCCGCCTGTCCATTCTCCTAATGGATTTATAATTGCTTTAGGAAATAACTCTTTTAATTCTTCGTTTTTTGCATTACTTTGGCATATTATTAATTTATCTTTATCTAATATGTATTTTCCATCACTATTGTACTTGTCATATATTCTATGTGCTATATCACTTAATGCTTCCTCTTCATAATTTATAGGCATTCCTTTAAATATTCCATTATCTCCACATCTAATGCCATTTTCTTGATTTTTTGCAAGTTCTACATCTTGTTTTGCTAGTATTATTTCAACTCTTACATCTTTTGTTTCTGTAATTCTATACACAATATCAAATATGTCTGTTTCATTAAACACAACAGAACTCTCTATAATAATTTTGCAATTTCCATGTCCTATTAAAACTTCTACCGCAACCTTTGGATTATTCTCAATTGTATATGCTAAATCTACTATTGCTCCTGCTATTCTATCAGCCACTTTATCTGGGTGGCCTGGATTTACTTTTTCCATCATTTTCATTCCCCTTTCTTACCGGTTTAATTGCCAGTATCAAATTTAAATTTGTAATAGTTACAACTACATCCCATTTTGTACCTGTATGAAACATAAGCATCACACCAGATTACATCTTCTAGCACTTTTCCGTTTTCTTTTTTGTTTCCTATATTGTACTTGCAACTATCACATGTATAATCAAATTTCACTTCTTTTCCTGTAAAAAAATCAATTATCATTGTTCTTTTCCTCTTCTTTAAATTCTGCTACATAATTTTTAGTAACATTCATATTTATTGCTTCATCTGGAAACGGTATTATTTCAGCCTCTATACTTATTGAAGTTACTCGATCAATATCATTACAGATGTCTTTTGCTCTTCTTATTAATTCTTGTCCGACTGATATAATTGCCTTTTCTGCCTCTTCTTTACTTGTTACTTGATTTATAATCATAATTTCACATTTCTCCTTTTAACATTTCTTTTATAATTAACAATGTTCCTTCTAAGCTATATGGATATTTTTTTGAAGCCTCTATTATTCCATCTATATATTCAATTATTCTTTTTTCATTTTGTTGTTGCAACATACCCTTTTTATCACTCCTTAAAACTCTATCTCTGCATACTTCTTAACATGGATGACAATATTACTTCTTTATCTGCTCTCAATTCTCGCCTATTTGCTCTTTTAATAATAACTAATTCATCAAATCCACTTTCGTATATTCCATTTTGTCTCCTTAGGTTGTATTCGTTCCATTGTTCAAGGGTAAAACCTCTAGTATCCGTACTTTTAATTGATACATATACTCCTACATCCCTATATTCTTCTTTAGTATATAATTCATTTTTTACTTTTTCATACAAGTTATATGGCATTACAAAATAGTTTTTATTTCCTATAAATGTTAATTTATTTTTGCTATGAAAATCACTTACTGATTGTTTGATTTCATAACAATAAACTTCTCTTTGACAGTTGTACATAATACAATCTACAATTTCCTTGCCCATCCAGCCTATTGTACATTCAAAAACAAAGAAGTCATTACCACTCTTAAATTTACCTTTTAGCAATTTTTCTAGTTGTTTTGTTGCCTCCGTTTTCATTTTTCTATTCTCCACCTACCTTTCTACACATTTGTTTTTCTTTGTCCCATGCAGCACAATTTTCTTTATAACACTCACTAAATCCTTGAGTTTCAATAAGTAAATGATATTCACCTCTAACTAAATTATCATCATCAAGTATTGGCTTTCTTATATTGTGCTGCATAATCTTATACATCTCTGGACATTTCATTTTGTGCATTCTCCTTTTCAACATTTCTTATAATCCACTCTATAACCATTTGCACTAAAACTGGAGAATATCTTTTGTATTCGTAATGGACCATTTTTGCTAAATTTTGAGCATAATTCCTTTGAATTCCACAACCCATTAATAATTTTATAAATCTTTTTCTTGTTATTCTTCGTACTCCAAGCATTTTTTGCATTTGAATTGACGCTTCTTTTGTAATTTCAATTGTTCCTGTACCTGTATATCCTCGTTCATTTACTTGATTATCTATTGCATATCTAATTGCATCTGCAGCATCATCTTTTTCATCTGTTTTGCTTTCGAATTGTTGTAATTCTCCTAATGTTTGTATATTTCCAAATCTATCTTCAAAGAATAATTGTTTTTTTATTAAATCGCTATTTTCTGTTGGCATATTCGTCCTCCTTTACTTTGTAACTATTAAATCTAAATTGTTCTTTTGTTAATATTTCCAATACTTCTATTTGATGTAATCCAAATCCTTCAACTCCTAAATATTCCCTACCGCTTCTTGCATCTTTATAAACTTTGACCTCTTGTATATCTTCGCGAAATTTATTCACTTTATATCTTAATATGTCGCATGGCTCTATCAATTCTTTTGGATTTTCAGCTACTTTTGTTACATCTCCATATTCGACATCTAGGAATTCAACCATTTGCATTGTTTTCATACTATCAACTTGTATTATTTTTCCTTTTGAAGTTCTAATATAATCTCCTATGTTTACAACCATTTCTATTTATCCTCCTTGTTGCTAAATAAATTATGTGCTTCATCTAACAAATCATCCGCATTTTCTCCATTGTTAAGTCTCTCATTGTAATAATTCAATAGTCTCATTGCATTGTAGTTTCCTTCAATTATTTTTAATTTTTTATATTCTTTTACTAATTCTTGTAATGCATTACATTGTTCTTCTCTAAATGTAACATCTACTTGCATATCTTCTCCAGGAACAGAACAATCCTTATATGTTTGGATCATATCCTCAATTATTTTTATGTTTTCTTCCATTTTTCCACCTTTACCTTTCTATAAATTTCTTTCCATTACACCACATGTAATCTTTAGTTGGACAAAATTCATCATACACATCTGCAAATTCTTCATGTTCATCACAATACATGTCCCCATGTTCTACATACATGCAATTTAAACAATTTTCGCAAGTTTTAACTACTTTGTTCTTTCCTCTATTTCTTTGTACTGGTTTTGCCATTTTTTCTCCTTTCCATCTGCAGCATAATGTATTTTTGTAAATCCACATTTCTTTTTGTTCTGCAGATATTTAAATCCTGGATCTCATTTTCTAATTCTTGGATTCTATCTCGTAATTTTCTATTTTCGTATAATTCATCATAATAAAGTTGTTCGTAGTCTTTATCTTTCATATTACTTTTTCCTTTTATTAACTCTATCTAACAATTTTGCAATTGCAACCCCTGACTTTGTAAGTTCTGTATCTTCTTTAAATAATTTGTGTTGATTCATTATAAGTTCTTCAGCATCAGATACAACAATTAAATTATTCAAATCGAAATTTCTAATATTTCCATCTGCAAATATTACTTTATGGCCTTTTGGCACTTTTCCATATTCCTGCTCATATAAATAACGATGTTTCCTGGTCCAATTTTTGTTTTTATGTCCATCTTGTGTTTTGATTAATATGTATCCGTTTTTATCTATTCTTTCACTACCTATTTCTCTTGCATTTGCTGGTATATTTCCTTTTTTGAATGTTGTCTTTCGCGAATTCTTTTGGCCTTCTGCTGACATATATTCGCTCCACTTTTTACCTTTATTGAAGGACGTTTGTCCTTTTACAAACTGTCCTCCAACTATTCCACTTTGTAAATCATATTTTGCTTTTAAATTAGCTATCGCACTTTCGCTTGCATCCATATTGAATTCTTTATTAAATCTATTTGTCAGTTCTTTTAATGTAATTCCTTTTACGTTATTTTTTATAAATTCAATATGTTCTTTTTTATATTTTTTGTTGTTGCCTCTTCCAACTTTCAATTTATGCCCACTAAGATATGATTTCATTGCTGTATATGTAACGTTTGTATTAAATTTGTTATTAAATTCATTTTGAAATTCTGCTATTGTTTTTCCTTTACAATTATCAACAATATATTTTTTCATTTCTTCAGTGTAAAATTTACTCATTCTTTCCATCTCCTATTTGTAATATGTCTGGTATTTCTTTTGCTTTTCCGTATTCATCAAAATGTTTTACTGCTTTTAGTGCTAATTCTCCATTGTTTATTATTGTTTGTGCTATGCTTGCCATTGATTTTGCTCTTTCTCTTTCTTCCTGTAATGCTTCACCTGTTAAACTCTCATCATTTAATCGTTCTAGTTCTTCAAATAAATGGTTATTTAAATCTGCTAATTTGTTCTTAGTTCCCATTTTCTTTCTCCTCCTCGTTTTCGACTTTTATTACACAATTCAATGCTGTTTCTAAACTATCAAATGCTCTTTTGTTTTCTTTATCTGTCATATCGCAATTTGCTCCAATATAGTTTAATCTTTCATTTATCCATTTTTTTGCATCTTGTAAATCTCCCATGTTATACCTCCTTAATTTTTAGCTTGAATTTATCTTCAAATACTTTCTTTTTAGCAATATATTCTTTTGTTTTAAAGCCTTTCGTATCAATTATTTCTGCCGTACCATCATTATGAAATACTATAAAATCGGCTTTATATTTTAGTCCTGGTGCTAGTATAAATATAGGCTGCAAACAAAAACCTTTGATGTCTCCGCCTTGCAGCCTCAATTTTAATTCGCAATAATAATCCGCTTCTTTTTTGCTATCGAATGTATGTCCATCTGCAGATGTTTTTATTGCTCCATATTTACTTCTTCCACCATCTAAAACTTTCTTTCCTTTACCTTGTAAATATTCCTTGTACTTTTCAATATTCCAATGTTCTTGCATCTTTTCCTCCTATTTTTCTGGCATTAAGTAAACTTTTGGTATTGTATATACCTGTTTTATATCTCCAACAGCATTTGCTACTGAAGCATATTCTAAATATTTATTTACTATTTCTTCAAATACTTTCGTTGCTCTTTCTTCAGTATCATATTTTGCTATTGTATATTGACTATCACTTGTAGTATTTACAAGTATTTTAAATTTTCCATCATCATCTTCTAGTGGATTTCCTATTCCTAAATTCCTAATATTTGATATGCTATCAATCTATGTAATTTCTCGTTTTCTTCTAGGTCACAATCTTTCGTATGTGACCTAAATAAACCTAATCTATATAACCTATTATGTGTTTTCCATTCTTTTAACCAACTTTTATAACTTCTTTTGCTGTTATAATTTGTCCTTTTCTTAAACATCAATAATATCAGCATCATTTTCTTTTTGCTTGTAATTAAATAGGAATTTACTATTCTTACAAAGTTGGAATTGTACTGTATTTTTACACCTTCAATTTCAATCTCATTCATTTGTGTTCTCCTTTTTCTTTTTGGCACATTTTAAATCTTGTAATACA
>CANCZH010000095.1 GCA_947382445.1 uncultured Clostridium sp.
TATGTTTTATTTAAACTTTATTTCTATTTTTTCCCCAGATTATTTAACTCATATTGGCAAAAGCCAGTGCAACAAAATGCACTAGCTTTAAACCATTCTTTTACTTTTTTAATTTTTTTCTAAGCCACTCTCTAAAGCTAAGTTTCTCATACCCTACCACATAGTAGTGATTTCTTCCCTTGATGAAATATATACCAGGCAAGTTACTACGGTTTATACCTTTGCTCATGTGCATTTCATCACCTCTAAATGTAATGGAATATACATCGAACTCCTCATACTCTGATGACTGAGTTAATTCGTTGAAGCTAGAAAATCCTGCTCCGTTCTCTTCTGTTATTGCTTCAAGCTCTAAATCGGCTGCCACCATATTCACGCTGCTCAAAATCCGCCTGATTACCTTTTGTGTTGGCTTTTCTTCATAATAAATTTGTACATCTGCAAACATAATCTGCACCTCCATAAAATTATTTTTTGAAAGTATCTCTGGATATAGCAACATAGGCAATATCTTTTTCTATTATAGCACGATGTTTACATAAAGTAAATATTGCACTTCTTTCTTTATTTCACAAGTTAATTTTATTTTAAATATAATTTAATCTCATCTTTTATAGTTTTTAAACTATTTACAGTAATATTTTATTATTTTGTAAATTTATTAATTTTAATTTTTTGATTGTTATATATGATAATATTTATTTCACCATCTTTATCTGTTCTATAAATTTCTGCTCCGCAATTTTTTTATTCTTGAAATAACATTATCATTTGGATGTCCATATTTGTTGTTTTCTCCTACTCCTATTAATGCAATTTTAGGTTTTACTAAATTTAAAAATTGTTCTATTGATGATGAACTTGATCCATGATGTGCAACTTTTAATATTGTGCATTTTAGGTTGTTTTTGTATTTTGTTATTAATTCTTTTTCTGATTTTTCTTCTATATCTCCAGTAAATAGAATGCTAATGTCTTTGTATATAAACTTAAATACCAATGAATTATTATTTATTGAATTTTCTTTTATAATATTAGCTGTATCTGGCCATAAACATTCAATATGCACATCTTTTTCTATATTAATTTTTGTACCTGCTTGTGCTATAATTATTTTTATATTTTTTTCTTTTGCTATTTCGTAAAATTTTTGTAGGTTATTGCAATTTTCAAATTGTTTTCCAATTATTATATTTTTCACTTTTAATTCTTGCATTACACTTAAGAGTCCGTCCGAACATGGTCTGTATCAAAATGTGATATTATTAAATAATCTATTTCATTTATTTTTCTTGATAATAAATATGGTATTACTACATTTTTTCCAATATCATATTCTTCACTTCCGCCTCCATCTATTAATATATTTTGTTTTTTCGGTGTTTGAATTAGTGTGCTATCTCCTTGTCCTACATCTATAAGATTTAATTTTAGATGTCTTGTGCTATTTTGGATTATATTTGTTAGAATTAATATGACTATTAGTATTGTTATTATTTTCTTTAATGTTTTTTTGAATTTTTTTCTTATATATTTTTTGAATATATAGATTAAAATTATGTAATATATGATTATTTCTAAGATATTTGGAACTTTAATATAGAAATTTCCTAAGTTGATTTCTGGTATTTTTATAAAAAGCGTAATTATTATTTCTATTATTGGTGTAATTATTGATAATAGCCTGATTGGAATAAATATTGAAACTACTCCTAGTACCTCTATTAAGAAAACTAGAGGTGTCATTATTAAACCTGTTATAAAAAATGTTATTGATACTTTTTTGAAAAAATAAATTATTATTGGAAGTATTGAAATATTTACAGCTATGTTTACTACAAATATTTCAAAAAAATATTTTATGAATTTGTTTTTTATTTCAATTTTATTTATTTTTAGAAATATATATATTATTCCTATTGTTGCTCCAAACGAAAGTAAAAATCCTGAATCTATTATATAGTATGGGTTATATATAATAATTATTAAGCATGCTATACATATATCTATAAATTTATTGTTTTTTCTGTATATCAATTTTGCAATTAATATTAAATTTGCCATTATAATTGCTCTTATAGCAGATGCAATAAATCCAATTATTAAGCCATATATTGTTAATAGTATTACTAAAATTATTTTCTTTTTATTATTGCTTTTAGATATTTTATCTAATATTTTTTGTGATATTAGTATTATACAGCTCACATGCATTCCTGATATTGCTAGTATGTGTGATAATCCGTTGTTTTGAAAGTTTTCTTTTATGTTACTATCTATTTGAGTTTTATCGCCTAATATTAGTGCTTTTAAAATATTGCTACTTTGTTCATTATAGTTTTCTTGTAACTTATTTTTTATTATTTGATTTATCTTTACAAATGGTTCATAAAAGCTTTTCTCATGTCCTATTTTTTCAATATTCTCAGCTTTTAGTTTACCATATATATTTTCTTTTCTTAAGTTTCTTTCATTATTGAAAACTCCGTTTATTTTTGTAACTTGTATTTTTTTGATATTCACCCGTTATCTTTATAATGTCTCCATATTCAAGTTCATATCTTTGTTTGTCTGTTGCAATTAATCTTGTTTTTTCAATTTTTGAATTTGTATTACTTTGAATAATTTCTATTTTGAATTGTGTTCCATACTCTTTTTCTTTTAGATTACTTTTAACAATTGCTATAACTGTTATTTTATTGATGTTTTCATATGTTTTCTTAAACTTATTTTCTTTATTTGTTATTATTATATTTGATAAAATAATTGAAATTATGAATATTATAAAACTTGAATATGTTATTAAAATTTTTATGTATTTATTGTTTTTTCTTAAAATTAGATATGCTATTGTTATTAAAAATAAAAATAGAGCTATACTTTTTTCATTGTATAGCCCTATTAATATTCCAATAATATATCCTAATGTTATTATTGGTATTTTATTTATTTCTTTCACCTCTTGTTTTAAAATCTTCTTGCTCCTGCATAATTGTCTGCATAATATCCAGATTCTATTGTATCATATACAACTCCTCTGTTTGCATTTGCTGCATGTATAAATTGTCCATTTCCTGTATATATTCCAACATGACCTATTGAACTGCTTCCATAATAATGGAATAATAATAAATCTCCTGGTTGTAGCTCTGATTTTTCTATGGCTGTTCCATTGCTTGCTTGTGAACTTGATGATCTTGAAAGTGTTATTCCACATTGTTTATATATGTATTGTGTAAATCCTGAACAATCAAAACCTGTTTCAGGTGATGAACCACCACTTACGTAATTTTTTCCTAAATAATTCTGTGCTACTGAAACTACGTCTCCATTACTTTTAGTATTTGTTTGTACTTGTGTTTTCTCTTCACTTGTAGTTATTTCATTTTTTCTTGCAGACTCTCCATTTCTTGAAGATGGTTCTTTTGGAGCTTCTCCTATTTCTACTAATGATTTTGATATATATCCTTCTTTTTCATCATATTTTACTTTATACCAATCATTTTCTTCTAACACTACTTTTATAACTGTATATCGTGGCAATTTTTCTATTGATTTACTACTTGTACGTGGTTCTAAACGTAAGTTAGCAGAAGTATTTGATGAAATATAACCATTTTGATTTATTTGTGTTGCTGTTATTTGATTTGTTGTAGTACTAGTTGTTTGTGTATCTTCTTGAGTATTATTGGTATTTTCTTCTAAATTTTGATTTGAAGTTTCTTGTATAATTTCTTCCATTAAAACTTCATTTGGAATCCAGCCTGTTTCATTTTTTAATTCTACTTTTGACCAATTTCCTATTGTATTTATTATTTTTACTGTTATTCCTGTTTCTATTTTAGAAATTTTTATTGAAGTAAAATTAGGTGTTAAATATGTATCTGTTTGTTTATTTGTTTTATTTCCTAGTTTTCTTTCAATATTTGGCTCAGGAGTTTGTTCACTAACAGGTTCTGGTTCAGTAGTAGGTAATTCAGCTTCATTGCTATTTGGTTCTGTACTTGGTGTCACACTTGGTTCTATACTTGGTGATACACTTGGCTCTATACTTGGTGATACACTTGGCTCTGTACTAGGCTCTACATATGGTTCTTTACTTGGCGTTGGTTCTTTTGGCTTTGTATCTTCGTTTATTTTTAAGTAGTCTTTATAAATATAACCTTTAATTCCTTTATAATCTACTCTATACCAATCATCTTCTTCTCCAAGTATTTCTACTTTTTCATTTAAACTTCCCATATCAAGAATCTTTGATTCTGTTGATGCTTTTTCTCTAATTCTAATTGTTTCTGTTGTTATTGTTCCTGTTTGTGCAAAAGCTGTATTAATATTTATTGCTCCAAATATTAATGCTCCAAATATTATTGATATTTTTTTTCTATTTTTCATTAAAAAGATTTCCTCTTTCTTATCAAAATTTCGTTTATAGTATATATTTTTTGCTGTTTGTTGTCAATAAATCGTATTTATTTGTAATATTACATTTTAGTCTTCTAAATCTAGTTTTATATGTACATCTTTTAGTTGCTGACTTGATACTTTTGATGGTGCACCCATTAATACATCTCTTGCTTTTTTGTTCTTTGGAAATGCTATTACTTCTCTTATGCTTTCTTCTTTAGCTAGTAGCATTACTATTCTATCTACTCCTGGAGCAGCCCCTGCATGTGGTGGTGTTCCATAACTAAATGCATTGTATAAAGCTCCAAATCTTTCTTTTACGTCTTGCTCTGTATATCCTGCTATTTCAAATGCTTTTATCATGATTTCTTGGTCATGATTTCTAACAGCTCCTGAACAAATTTCGTATCCATTACATACTAAATCATATTGGTATGCATATATATCTAGTGGATTTTTTGTTTCTAAACTTTCTAATCCACCTTGTGGCATAGAAAATGGATTATGGTTAAAATCAATAGTTCCTTCATCTGATAATTCATACATTGTAAAGTCTACTATCCAACAGAATTTATATATATTTTGCTCAATTAGTTCTAATCTCTTTCCTAATTCAATTCTAACTCCACCAGCAATTTTTTGTGCTTTCTCAAATTCATCTGCTATAAAGAAGATTGCATCATTATTTGAAAGTTTTAGTTTTTCAAATAATTTTTCTTTATTTTCAGGTGTTATAAATTTTGAAATTCCACCTGTTAATTCACGATTTTCATCTACTTTTACCCATGCTAATCCTTTTGCTTCTAATTCATTTACTGCATATTCTGACATTTGGTCAAAGAATTTTCTTGGTTTTTCTTGCATATTATTAGTTTTTATTGCTTTTATTGTTTTTCCTTTAAATGCATTGAATTCAGTATTTTCAAATACGCTTGTAACATCTTCTATTATTAAAGGATTTCTTAAATCTGGTTTATCTATTCCATATTTCTCCATTGCTTCTTTGTATGGAATTCTTAAAAATGGTGCTTCTGTTATTTTGTATTCGCTATTTTTCTTGAATACATTTGGTATTACTTCTTCTAATACTGCAAATACGTCTTCTTGTGTTGCAAAGCTCATTTCTAAGTCTAATTGATAGAATTCTCCTGGTGACCTATCTGCTCTTGGGTCTTCATCTCTGAAACATGGTGCTATTTGATAGTATTTATTAAATCCAGATACCATTAATAATTGTTTGAATTGTTGTGGTGCTTGTGGAAGTGCATAGAATTCTCCTGGATGTA
>CANCZH010000096.1 GCA_947382445.1 uncultured Clostridium sp.
ATTGTTATTTTTTGCATTGATATGTTTCCTAATCCATCTTTATACATTACTGATAATTGTTTTTCTGTATATACATCTCCTGTAAATTTGTAATCTCTTGAAAATGTATTTTCATTTATATTTGCTAACTTAAAATCTTTTATATCATTGAATGCTATTTGAACTTCTCCTATTCCATAATCTGTTGCTGTAAATGTAAAATCTTTTGATTTTGCCCAGTCTCCTCCTGCTTCTTCATTTGACGTTGGTTTTGGTGGAATAATATCTACTTTTGCTATTATAAATTCTTGCTCTGTACTATTTTGGCAACTATCAGTTGCTATTACTTTAAATTTCTTACCATTTGCATCACATTCAATTTCTGGTATACAAGATATTGAGTAATGATTATTATCTACAATTGTTTCTCCTTCAAAAATAATATTTTTTTCATTTTCAATATCAAATATTTTTATATTTATAGTATTACAATAATTTTCTGTACCAGCTATAACAATTGGTTTTGTTTTACTCCATTCATTAAGCTCGTCACTATTTTCAGTTGTAATATTGGGTTCTATACAGTCTGGAAATGTTTCAATTTCTCTCACAGTTATCCAAGTTTCTCCACCATTTATATTAGCTAATATAATTACTGGGATTACTACATTTTGTTTACAATTTGCTTTAAATGTTGCTGTGGTTTTTACAGTAATATCTGTTCCTCCAACTTGCCCACTTTCTAATGATGTTACATTATATGTTGTAAAAAAATTTTCATATTGGCTTTGATTTACTATTCCTTTATATGTTGCTCCATTTTTTAATGATACTTTTGTAATAGTAGTATATGTACCTGGAACACAATTATCTCTGTTTATTGGTTCATATTTCGCTGTGGCAAATTCTGTATTACATATGTAACATCTACTTACTTTGTTTTCTAAGCTCACTTGGTGTTTTTGTGTAGTATAATTATAGCCACATATATTGCATTTTCCTAAAGTAGAACAATTTAATATTGTTCCATTATACATACGACATTTATCTAATCCAGTATTAACTTTATATAAAGTTCCATTTAAATAGTATGATTGATATATATTATGACCATAATTACAAACTCTTAAATGAAAATGTGAATTGTAATCACACCTATATGATTTTCCATTCCATACACATGGTTTATATCCAATATACGAATAACCACATTTACATGTATCAGTATAATAATTTATTATAGAGTCACAAGATTCATATCCTAATGCCCATGTTCTTGTGTAACTGTGTATTACTTTATTTTTATTTAATCCACATATTATACATTCTTCCCAATGACTATTTTCATCATACTTTGTCTTAAAAATATGTTCATGTGTCATATTTCCATTGTCTTCTAAATTTGTAACATCTACTGTTGTTACTTCATTTATATTTTGTGTATTTTCTTCTGTTTTTGCTATCTTCTGTCTTATGTTTTCCATTAGTGATATTCTATATTGTTTTGTACAAAACAATATTAGTACACATAAAATTGACATTATTGCTGTAATCATTATTATCTTAAATATCTTTTTCATTCGTTATCTCCTAACTTTTATCTACTATTCTATTTTTAATATACGTTATTATCATTTCAAAGTATAGGAAAATGCTCTTTATAACATATATGTAATATACATAAAATAGTTTTAGAAGTTTTGAATTCTGACATATAAAAAACTTAGAGTATTACTCTAAGTTCTTTATCTTACATATATTATTAATCTGATTTACTTAACAATGTTCCTGTGCTGTCATATGCTTCTACATAATAGGTATATTCTGTTCCATTATCACTTGTAGTTGATGTTATATTTATATTATTATTTTCAGTATCTCCTATTATTGTTATGCTAGGTGTATTCGGCTTTGCTTCATCATTTGCTAAGATATCTGTGTATGTGCTTCCTGTTAGTTTTTGTTCTAATGTTACTATTTTTTCCCATTCTTCTTGATTTTCTTTTTTACGATATATTACAAAATATTTATCTGTTACATCATAGCTTGACCAATCTAAGATTATTTCTCCTTTTCCGTTTTCTGTATTTGGATTTGCTGTTGCTGTTAGTTTTAATTCTGGTACTTTAAATTCATACACTTCACTTATGTTTCCTACATAATCTTCTGCAACAGCATAAATATATTTCATTTTATAGATATCTTTTATTTTTATTTCTTCATCTTTTAATATTTCTGTACTATTTTCATTTGTTAGTTTTGGATTTTCTATTTTTTCTTCACTTGCTAGATATCTGTATTTTACCACTCCTGAACCTTCTCCTAGCGTTTCATGCTCATCATTTGCTGTTATTGTTATTTTATTATTATGTAGTTCTGCATTTGTTATAGTTGGAGCTGTGTTATCTATTTTGTCTATTGTTATTTTTTGCATTGATATGTTTCCTAATCCATCTTTATACATTACTGATAGTTGCTTTGATTTATATACATCTCCTGTAAGTTTGTAATCTCTTGAAAATGTATTTTCATTTACTTTTGCCAATTTTAAATCTTTTATATCATTAAATGCTATTTGAACTTCTCCTATTCCATAATCTGTTGCAGTAAATGTAAAGTCTTTTGATTTTGCCCAGTCTCCTCCTACTTCTTCATTTGACGTTGGTTTTGGTGGGATAATATCTACTTTCGCTATTGTAAATTCTTGTTCTGCACTATTTTCACAGCTATCTGTTACTATTGCTTTGAACTTTTTACCATTTGTATCTACTTCTAATTCTGGTATACATGATACTGAATAATTACCGCTACTAACATTTGTTTCTGTTTCAAAAACAACATTTTCTTCATTTTCAATCTCAACAATTTTTACTTTAACTTTATTACAATAATTTTCTGTTCCAGTTATAATTATTGGTTTGTTTTTACTCCATTCTAGCAATTCAGTATTATCATAAGAAGTTACACTAGTTATTGTTGGCTCTGTTATATCTGGCGATCTAGTTATTTCTGGTAATGTCATATAAAATCTTTTTCCACCAGAAGTTATTTCTACATATGGGGATGAATTTTTTTTCTGTTTCATATTACTAATCATTTGTGATGTACTAGTAACAACAAATTCTGTTTTTGCTTGATTCATATTTGATATAGTCTGCCTATTTATTTGATAGTTTTGCTTATCTGATTCTCCCAATGTATTATAATATGTTGCACCTATTAAATTTATTTTATATACAGTAGTATATGTTACTGGTATTGTTGATGTATCTGCTATATCTTGTTCTAACGAATATGTTCCAAATTGTTTATTACAAGTTTCACATTTAAGTATTCCGTCTTTTGATTGTACACTATGAGAACCAGTACTCCAAGTTTTTTTACATAATGGGCAATAACCACCATTATTACATGTTATTCTTGTTCCATTTGAAGTTGTACAATTTAAATTCCATTTCGATGTAGAATATAAAACACCATTTCTATAATAATCGTGCATTATGTAACTTCCACAAATTTGACATTTTTTACTATGATCATGACCAGTTAATTGTAAATATGATGAACCATCCCATATACACGCTTTATACCAAACATATGAATATCCGCAAGTACATGAACTTGTAGCATAATTATCATATCTGCATGACTCATAATTTAAAGCCCATACTGTTGTAAGACTATGTTTTAGAATACCTTGTTTTTGTCCACAAATTATACATTCTTCCCAATGTTCATTTTCGTTATACATTGTTTTTATTATATGTTCGTGCTCTATATTTCCATTGTCTTCTAAATTTGTAACATCTACTGTTGTTACTTCATTTATATTTTGTGTATTTTCTTCTGTTTTTGCTATCTTCTGTCTTATGTTTTCCATTAGTGATATTCTATATTGTTTTGTACAAAACAATATTAGTACACATAAAATTGACATTATTACTATAATCATTATTATCTTAAATATCTTTTTCATTCGTTATCTCCTAACTCTTATTTAGTACTCTATTTTTAATATAAGTCATTATCTTTTCAAAGTATAGTGAAATACGCTAAATAGCATATATAAGATATACATAAAATGATTTAGTAAAAAAGCAAATAGGATTCTATTTTCCTACTTGCTTTTCTAAATTTTATATATTATATTTTTCACGTTTTTCATAATGTGTATGTAAAAGCTCATGTGCTTTATGACTTCCTGGTTTTTCTAAGAAATCTTTGTATAATTTCTTCATTACTGGATTTTCATGAGATTTTCTAATTATACTTTTTTCATCTATTGAATATAAACAGTCTGCTCTTAGTTTTCTTATATCTTTTTCTGCTCTTTCTTTAGAACTTTTTATTGGTTGTCCACCACCCATTACACATCCACCTGGGCATGCCATTATTTCTACAAATTGATAGTCTGCTTTTCCTGATTTTATTTCTTCCATTATTGTTTGAGCATTTGCTAATCCACTTGCAGCAACTACTTTTATTTTAGTTCCATTTATTTCTATTTCTGCTTTTTTAATTCCGTCTCCACCTCTAACTACTTCAAAATCTATTTTCTCTAAATCTTTTCCAGTTAAAGTATCCTGAGCTGTTCTTAGTGCTGCTTCCATAACACCACCTGTTGTTCCAAATATTGCAGCAGCTCCTGTTGCCTCTCCCATTGGACTATCAAAGTTTGTATCTTCTAGTTTTTCAAATTCGATGTTTGCTTGTTTTATCATTCTTGCTAATTCTCTTGTTGTTATTACATTATCTACATCGTAATTTTCTTCATTTTTCATTTCTTCACGTTGTCTTTCAAACTTTTTAGCTATACATGGCATTACTGAAACAACATACATTTTGCTTGGGTCAATTCCCTCTTTTTCTGCATAATATGTTTTTAATATAGCTCCAAACATTTGATGTGGTGATTTACATGTTGATACATGTGGCAATAATTCTGGATAATTCATTTCTATATATTTTACCCATCCTGGACTGCATGATGTAATCATTGGTAATACTCCGCTATTAGCAAATCTATCAATAAATTCATTTGCTTCTTCCATTATTGTTAAATCTGCGCCTGTGTTTGTATCAAATACTTTGTTAAATCCTAATCTTTTTAATGCTGTTACCATTTTTCCTGTTACATTAGTTCCGGACTTCCATTCCAAATTCTTCGCCAAGCGCTGCTCTTACTGCTGGTGCTGTTTGAACTATTACAGTTGTATCTGGGTCTTTTAATTTTATCCAAACATCATCTATTGTTTCTTTTTCGTGAAGAGCTCCTGTTGGACAACTTTCAATACATTGACCGCAGAAAGTACAATTTACATCATTTAAACTATGGTTTCCTACTGTTGATATACATGATTCAAATCCTCTGTTTACGCAATCTATTGCACCAATTTTTTGAACATTTTTACATGTGGCTATACATCTTCTACATAATATACATTTATTAAAATCTCTTACTATAGATGGTGATACATCATCTATCTTATGTTCTGCTTTTTCTCCTTGAAATTCTATATTTGTTACATTAAATTTTCTAGCTAATTGTTGTAATTCACAATTTCCAGAACAGATCGGAAGAGCGTCGTGTAGGGAAAGAGTGTTCATCCTTGTGTA
>CANCZH010000097.1 GCA_947382445.1 uncultured Clostridium sp.
TATGTTTTATTATATCTTTATTGATAATTTTAAACAATAAAAGCATTATGGGTATAATTTATCTATGTAGCTTTTTTATGAGATTAAATTCATTGAGTTATAGCAACAACTGGACAGTAGCCAAAAGAATTAGCATTCCATCCATCTGCACTAATCCAACTTCTATTTACTACAAGAATAGAACCATTAGACGAAGGTGATGCTAACCACTGATAATTACCTACACAAAACACATTTCCAGTTCCTCCATCGATATTTCCACCTACAGGAATAGTTAAATTTCCATTACCTATTGCAACTCCATATCCATTCGCATTTGATATTCCGCATTTCAATTCATTTCCATTTACGTTATTTTGTTTATATACATTATACGCTCTTACAAACATTTCCACGCTTGGAGCTCCTATCGCATATTTTGCATCTGTTGTTTTATATGTTTTCCATTGTTCTGGATCACATAAACCTGCTACGCAGTGTTCATTAGTTAAATTTATTTCACTATAACTTGACTCTCTCCACATAGGATTCATTTGTCTCATCACCGCTCCTCCATCTGATGGCAAGTGACTTACATAGGCACCTAACATCCTCGTTTTGTCGTAATCTCTTTTCAAATATAATGTTCCTTCTCCATCTCCAAAATAATTTTCTTTATCATAATAAAATACTCTCCATGTTCCACCTGCTTCTGGTATATAATTAATTTTTGTTCCTATATAATCTTTTAAATTATTTGCATTTATTACTTTCTTTGCTTCTTCAACTGACATTGCTGTACTTACTGTTACTTTTGTTTCTTTTGCTAACGATGTATTTTCTAAATTATCCTCAGCTATTACTGATATTGTATATTCTTTTTCCTCTGTTGCTGTTACTTCTACTATTTGCCCTAACATAAATGTTCCAGATGATGGTTCTACCGTTGTTGGTGTTATTGTATATCTAAATAATTTTAATCCAGATTCACTATCAGATCCTGTTGCACTTATTTTTATTTTCATTCTTTCTGTTGTGGCTGTTACTGTATCTACTAATGGCGGTATATTATCTATATTAATTATTTCTATTTTCTTTTCTATTTTTTTCCATTTTCTAATACTGCTTGCACTAAGTAATTTCCATTACTTTCTATCTCATATACTCCCATCTCTCCATCTTTTGCCTTTATTCCTTGTGGTATATTTAAACTCTTTACACTATCTTTTTTTGTTTTTACATTAATTTCAACTTCTACTGGTCCTTTTGTATATCCTTTAGTTAAAAGTTTTACCTGTATCCTTCCTATTTCATCTGACTCTATATCTTTTATTATTACTTTTTCATTTTCATTATAACCTAATGTAATAACATGCCCCGCTATTATGCCTATTTGTTCCTCTTGATCTATTTCTTCGAATATTCCATTTTCTTCTAATTTAATTAGTGCATATTCCACTGTCAAATCTTTATCCCCTAAAATTACTTCTGTTTCTAAATCAGCTAATACTATTTCTATCCTTTCTCGTATTTCTTCTATTTTATATTTTTGTGTTGCTCCACTTGCTGTACTAAATATCCCATTTTCACCAAGTGCTAAGCTTACTACAACTCCTGCTAAAATTAGCATTAAAATTATTGTTATTATTAGTGCTGTAAGGATAAAATGTTACTTTTTTCATCAAAAATATATGGGTTTTCGTAACCCTTTAAATAAAAATCAAATTTTGTATCATTGTATATAACAACTTTATCAACTAATTCCTTACAAATGTTTTTACTAAACTTTTTCAAATTCAATATGTTATCTACCGTTTTTCTAACACTACTTAATATTTCTTCAATATTATCTCTAATTTTGATTTTCTGCTCTTGTGCTTTTAGTTCTTTTTCTAATTTTATCATTTTGTTTTCTATCTCTTTGTTCTTTAGTCTATAAGTTTCTTCATCAATTATTTCTTTTATACACAAATCTAGTAGTTTGTTTTTTTCTTTACAAAGTTGTTCTTTTTCCTTTAAAAGTATATCACTTAATTCAGTTTCTTTTTCACATTTATTTATTGCTTTTTTTACATATTCTTCTACATCTCTTTTGATTTCATTTTTATTAGTTAATATTTCTTTTAAAGCCTTTGTAAAGCATTCTTTTAGAAGTTCATTATTTACTCTATCATTATCGCATCCTATTTCTTGGTCATTTTCTATATGTTTCTTTCCATATTTAGTAGCAGTGTAACATCTCCATGTTTTTCTTATTGTTCCATCTTTTCTTTTTCTATTTTCGCCACCAACATAAGATGCACCACAGCAAGCACAAACTAATTTGCCAGAGAAAGTATGCTTATTTGTATATTTACTTTTTTCGTGTTTATACATTTCACTTCTTCTTTTCAATTCTTTTTGTGTTGCCATAAATGTTTCCCTGTCAATTATAGCTTCATGATGATTTTCTTTATAAATAAATTCT
Source organism: uncultured Clostridium sp. (assembly GCA_947382445.1). The sequence continues at coordinate 2,447 of CANCZH010000097.1, forward strand.
ACTTCGCCTTGATTATATTTTTTAGTATGCTCTAAAAAGTCAGTAGTATATGTAATCCTTTGTTTTAAATCTCCTATGTACTTCACATTTTGTAAAATATCTAGAATCGTTGATTCTCTCCAGTCTGTTGACTTCTCTTTACTTCTAGTTCTCTTGATTTCAACTCCTCTTTCTTTTAGTTCTTTTGCAATAGTATAAGCACCTTTACCTTCATGAAGATACATATTAAATATTTCTCTTACTATTGCTGCTTCTTTTTCGTTAATTACTAATTTGGTCTTTTTACCAGTTATAGGATCTCTGACAAAATCGTAGCCATATACTATATTTCCAAAAGCAACTCCTTTTTTCATACTTTGTATTACTCCAAATTGTACCCTTTCAGAAATTCTCCTACTTTCATCTTGAGCTAATCCTGCCATTATTGTTAGTCTTAATTCTCCATCTGTATCAAATGTACTAATATTGTCTATTATGAATCTTACTTCAATTCCTATTTTTTTAAATTCTCTTGTCTTTTCTAGTGTATCTACTGTATTCCTTGCAAACCTACATACTTCTTTTGTCAGTATAATATCATATTTGTTTTTTAGCCTATCTCGATACATTCTATTAAAGTCATTTCTCTTTTTTAATGATGTTCCACTAATTCCTTCATCTGCATATATTTCAATTAGTTTCCAGTCCTTATGTTGGCTTACATATTCTTCAAAATACAACCTTTGATTTTCCAAAGAATTTTTTTGATCTTCATGGTCAGTAGATACACGACAGTATGCAACAACTCGCTTCATACTCTCTTATACCTACCTTTCCCTTAATTTTTTCAATTTCTTTGCTATTTTAATTCTTTCAGCCATCTGTTTTTTATATTCTTCATTTTCCCAAAGTGCTTTCATTTTTTCACTTCGTGATTTGTTTGCTTTTCTTCTTTTTTCTTCCTTTTTAGCTGTATCAACTTCTTTCTCTATTCTATTTCTTATATTAGTAGCTTCTTTTTCATTGACTTGATATTTTCCATCAACAAAGTCATAACCATATATTTTTTCTCCAATGTTTCTATTGTTTTTTACTTTTTTCTGTATTTTTTCAAATTCTTTTTTTCCTATTATAGCTCCGTGATAAATTTTCTCTTTTTGCTTTACTTCTCATTTCATTTTCGCTTTGAATCATAAAAACAATTATTTGAATTTGTGTCCTTCCTACTGCATCTGCTGTACTAATTTTTTCGTCCAAGAAAATTACTTCTATTTGTTTTTGATTAAAAAATTTTATAAAAAAGTCTACCTTATAATTAGTTGCTTGACAAAATTGCCTTACATTTTTTATTAAAATAATATCAATATTTTCTTCTAAAGCTTCATTTAATAATTTCTCAAAACTTATACATTGTTTATTTTTTGTATAGTCTATAAATTTTTTTACTATTTTCCATTCTCCATAATCTTTAATATACTCTTGTATTTGCTTTTCAAAATCTTTTATACTCTTTTCATTATTATATAATCCATAAGTTACTACTTTTTTCATCCTTGCTTGTCCTTTCCTACTTTCTGTGCTAAAATAGTAGCAGAAAGTATTTTAATATTTTCCGAACTATCTATATTAGTTTCACGGCTATTGGATAGTTCTTTTTTATTTTTCAATATCATTATGTATTGCTGTTTTCTTTATAATTGTTGCTTTGTTATCTTTTGTTTTCCTTAAAAGTACCTCTTTTTGCTCATTTTCTGATAATTGTTCTGGATTACCTACTCTGCAATATGCAAAAACTCTCATTTCTGTTTTAGGCATCAAGCTACCCTCCTTTCAAAATCTTTGTCTATCTCTATAATTGCTAATTTCATTTCTTCTTCTGTTAGTATTCCTTGTTCATATAGGTCTTTTATAATTCCTATCTCTATGCACTTTTTAGCAATTTCTCGCATACAATTCCTCCAATTTAAAAAGGAAGTTTTGTATTGCCTATAAATAGCATACTCAACTTCCTAAATCTTTTCCAAGGTACAAAATTTACCTTGCCTATATTTTTATAGATTTGACACATTATTTTCTATCTTTCACATTTTCTGCTTGTTTTTCAACTTCATCTGGAGAATATAAATCAATAAGTGTTAAGATATATTTTCCAAATTCCTCGTTTGAAATTTCCAAGTTCCCTGTATGTTTTAGATATTCTCTTGCTACCATTCCATAAGATGCAATTTGATTTCTCGTAACAAATTCTGTTTTTTCTTCTATTCCCTCTCTATGTGGCACTTCTTTTTTGATTTTCTCTAAATCTATTCCTAATGAAATAATAAGAGCTTTATCTACTTTTCTCAATTCTCCAATATCTAAAGCTCCTATATAATATTTTAATCTTGATTTGTCTATTGCTCTGATTTGTTCTGTCAAAACAAGTGAATTTTGTTTTAGTCTATCTTTATACCCTTTTATATACACATGAGTTGGTATAATCGATTTTGAATTTACTTTACTTGTTATTGGTGCAATTATAACAGTTGGACTATGCTCATTTCCTATATTGTTTTGCAATATTACTACTGGTCTTACTCCTGTTTGTTCACTTCCTACATAAGTTTCGTCTAAAGCTGCATAATATAAATCTCCTCTTTTAATTTCCATTTTATTTCTATTCTCCTTTTTTTCTTTATAATTTTTCAAATATTCCATTTGTTCTTGATCTTCCATTATTTTTTCTTCTTCTGTTTTACTCATACTCGCATATAGAATCATTAAATATGTAAATATTGTGATAAGTATAAGTAGTATTAAAAATATAATTAGTAAAATATTCATTGTTTTATTTCTCCTTTTTTATTCAAAAAGGCTACCTTATAGATTAGATAGCCTTTTACAATTACTTTCTATCTTCTCCTAAAATTCATTAAACGGCAATTAGCTAAATTGCTCCACAGGACTTCCACCTACCTGCTTTCAACAGATTTGTTCTCAATGCGTGGGACGGTTTTATCTCGCTCGTGCTATGACTAAACAAGTGTATCATTATACCTACTACTTGTCCTCGCCTTATAAGTGGCTATCTTATATTTAAGTAAAGTAATTTGTGAGATTACTTTTTAACTAGCTCGAATAGTAGGAATGTATTTAATGAATTGTTATTTAATTTTCAAAGT
>CANCZH010000098.1 GCA_947382445.1 uncultured Clostridium sp.
TGTAACTTCACTTGTATTTTGTATCTCTTCTGTTTTTGCTATCTTTTGTTTTATGCTTTCTATTATTGATATTTCATTAATTTTGCTACAAAATAATATTATTACTAAAATTAATATTATTACTGTAATTGTTGTCATCTTAAATATCTTTTTCATTTGTGCCTCCTATACTTTATTACTCTATTTTTAATATAAGTCATTAGCTTTTCAAAGTATAGGAATTTTCCCTTTATAACATATATGTAATATACATAAATAGTTTGCTATGGAACTAAAACTTTTCACTATAAAAAACTTAGAGTTAATTTTTCCACTCTAAGTTTCATATATAATATTTAAATTAATTTGATTTACTTAATAATGTACCTGTACTATCATATGCTTCTATATAATATGTGTATTTTGTACCATTATCACCTGAACTAGCTGATATATTTATACTATTATTTTCTCCATTTCCATTTATCACAATATTAGGAGCATTAGGTACTTTTTTATCATTTGCTAAATTATCTACATAACTACTTCTATTAAATTTTTCTTCTAAACTTACAATTGTTTCCCATTCTTCTGCTTTTTCTTCTTTTCTATATATAATAAAATATTTATCAGATATGTCATAACTTGACCAATCAAGTTCAATTGCTCCTTTTCCATTATTAGCAGTTAAATTTACTTCACTTGTTAATACTAATTGTGGAACCTCTACTTCATATACTTTACTTATATTTCCTACTAAATCCTCTGCTACAATATATACATATTTCATATTAGCAATATCATTAATAATTATTTCATCATCTTTATTAACTTCTATTGCACTATCTGAAACTTCTGGATTTTCTATTTTTTCTCTACTTGCAAAATATCTATATTTTACTACTCCTGAGCCCTCTCCCAATCCTTCTTTTTCATCATTAGAGTTAATAATCAATTTATTGTTATGAATTTTTGTTTCTAAAATTGTTGGTGCTGTATTATCGATTTTATCAATAACAATTTTCTGCATTGACATATTACCAAGACCATCTCTATACAATACAGATAATTCCTTTTGCCTATACACATCTCCCACAAATTCATAATCTCTTGAATACTCTGTTCCATCAAAATTAGCTAAACTAAAATCTTTAACATCATTAAATGCAATTGATACTTCACCAATTCCATTATCAGTAGCCTTAAAAGTAAAATTCTTTGATTTTGCCCAATCACCTAATATCTCTGTATCAGACTTAGGCACAGGAGCAATAGCATCTACATTTGTAATAGTAAAATTCTGCTCTATACTATTCTCACAAGTATCTGTTATTATCACTTTAAAAGTTCTTCCATTTGTATCGCACTCCAATTCTGGAGTACAAGATATTGAATAATTTTGATTAACTACATTGGCTTTTCCTTCAAATACTATATTCTCTAAATCATCTATAATTTTAACATTTACTATATTGCAATAATTTTCTATTCCTGTAATTGTTATAGGCTTAGTTCTACTCCATTCTGTTAAACTTTCACTACCATTTTCCATTACTATATTTGAAATACTTGGTCTTACAGTATCTGGTATAAAATCTGATGTTTTTGAACGTATAAAAATATATCCATTATCAATAATTACTTGACAAAAAAATGCTAGTTTTAAGCTTTTCTTGCCATTCTCTTTTAAACTTTGCTGTTGTAACCAGTGTAAATTGAGTTTTCGTTCCCTCAGTCCATTCTGTTATTTCTTGATTACATATTTCAAAATAAATTTTTAAAGCATCCATATTTCCAAGATAACATGTGCTATTAAATTTTACCCAATTTTCCATTTCCATCTTTGTAGTAATTACATAAGTAGATGGTGAATCTGATGTTTTCTCTATCACTTCATCTACAATTTTCCCTATTTCAATATAACAATTTTTACAAGTAATTACACCAGTTTCTTGATTGGTAATTGGAACATGATATTTTTTATTACTTGTACAAGTATTACCACATTTTGTACAAGTTCCAGAAAAATTTTTACAACTTGCTATACTTCCACTAGAATACATACAATTTTCATAATCACCATCATATTTCAAAACTCCATTATCATAATAATTACTATAGTATATTATATCCTTACAATTCTTACACCTTTTTACATGACCATAAGCATCAGCCCATATTATATAAGTTCCATCCCATACACAAGGTTCCTTATATCTATATGAATATCCACATGAGCATACATTATCATAATAATTTGTAAGATAACATTCTGGTAATGTTTCATCTGCTAATATTCTTGTATAACTATGAGCTACTTCATTATATTTTTCGCCACATGATGTACATTCTTCCCAATGTTTATTTTCATCATACATTGTCTTAAAAGTATGTTCGTGCTCTATATTTCCTTTATCTTCTAAATTAGTAACATCCACTTTAGTAATACCAGATACTGTATAAGTTTCATCTTCTGTTTTTTCAAATTTTTCATTTATCGCTTGTTTAATATATTCTACAAATTCAATTTTCTGAACTTTCTCTGAAAATACTACTAAGGCAATAATTGAAATAATAACAATGAAAAAAAATATACCAACTTTCAAAAAAATACTTTTTTTCACTTAATTACCACCTTTCAAAAATAAAATTTATCCTAACAAATTCATTTTAGCATATAAATTTTATTTTGCCGATATTTATCTTGATATAAATCTAGATAAATATCGAGCTATTTAAACAATTATTTCCATGATATTATATTTGCAGAGGTGATAAAGTTGGATAATAATATTACTATATTTAAAAACTATGGAAATATAAAATTTAATATAAAAGCACTTATGAATGAACAAAATATATCAGTAAATCAAATGTCTAAAAAAACAGGACTCGACAACCGTGTAATACAAAGATATTATGATGGAGAAATTGAAAGATGTGATATTGATGTTCTTTCCAAACTATGCTTTATTCTTAGTTGTGAGCTTAATGATATAATGTATTATGAAAAACCAGCTGGTTAAAATAAAAAATGCCTAAAGTCTCTTTCAAAATCTTTAGGCATTTTTTATTCAATTATAATATTGTGTATTTGAAATATTTATTAACGTACAAGTATTGTCATATGCTTCAATATAATAAGTATACTTACTACCTCTATCACTTGCACTAGCTGATATATTTATACTATTATTTTCTTGATTTCTATTTATAACAATATTAGGATCATTAGGTACTTTTTTATCATTTGCCAAATTATCTATATAACTACTTCCATTAAACTTTTCATCTAAACTTACAATAGTTTTCCATTCTTCTGCATTTTCTTCTTTTCTATATATTACAAAATATTTATCCTCTATATCATAACTAGACCAATCAAGTTTAACAGCACCTTTTCCATTACTTCCATCTAGCTGAACTTCACTTGTTAATACTAGCTTTGGAACTTCTACCTCATACACTTTACTTACATTTCCTACATAATCCTCTGCCACAACATACACATATTTTATATTAGCAATATCATTAATAATTATTTCATCATCTTTATCAACTTCTTTTGCACTATCTGGTATCTCTGGATTTTCTATCTTTTCTCTACTTGTAAAATATCTATATTTTACTACTCCTGAGCCTTCTCCTAATCCCTCTTTTTCATCATTAGATTTTATAATTAGTTTATTATTATGAAACTTTGTCTCTAAAATCGTTGGTGCTGTATTATCAATTTTATCAATAATTATTTTCTGCATTGACGTATTGCCAAGCCCATCTCTATATAATACAGATAACTCTTTTTGCCTATACACATCTCCCACAAATTCATAATCTCTTGAATATTCAATACCATTAGAATTAGCTAATTGTAAATCTTCAATATCATTAAATGCAATAGATACATTTCCAATACCACCATCAGTAGCCTTAAAAGTAAAATTCTTTGACTTAGCCCAATCACCTAATATCTCTGTATCAGACTTAGGTTTAGGAGCAATACTATCTACTTTTGCAATAGTAAACTCTTGTTCAATACTATTTTCACATGTATCTGTAACTATTACTTTAAAAGTTCTTCCATTTGTGTCACACTCAATCTCTGGTGTACAAGATATTGAATAATTATTACCAACTACATTTGCATCACCACTAAAAACTACATTTTCTTCATCATCTACAATTTTTACATTTACTACATCACAATAATTTTCACCACCAGAAATAAAAATAGGTTTTGTTCTACTCCACTCTGTTAAATCTTCACTACCATCCCCCATCGTTACACTTAAAATTGTTGGTTTTTCCCAATCTATAAATATATAATCATCTGTATAAACTTGCATAACTGTATTTTCGCCATTTACATTTACATAAAATTGAACATATGGAATAATTCCTATTTTCCAATTTGATTGCACTTTTATTACACTTTCTATAATAATTTCTGTTTCTGCTGAACTTCTACTCATTATTGTCTGGTTACATAACTGTAATCCTGGAGTAGCCCAATTACATATGTCTCTAAAAGTAGCACCATTTTTTAATGAAATTTTAGTAGTAAATATATATGTACCAATAGAACTCTCAACCTTTTGTATACTTTTAGTACATGTACCATAATTTTGGTCACAACCAAGACAAGAAATTTTATCTGTTCCATAAAATCCATATAAAATATGTCCATTATTAAATGAATAAACTCTTTTACATATATTGCATGTTCCCGAATTTAAGCAAGTTAAAAGAGTTTCATTAGAAGTATAACATTTTTCGTTTGCCTCACTAATTAAATATACTTGACCACTTCCATATGTATTTAAATAATATGAATAAGTTATCTGATCATTACAATTTTCACAAACTTTGCTATGTCTATGAGATCCCCAAATATCATACTTTCCTCTCCATACACAAGGTTTATGTCCAATTTTTGAATACCCACATAAACATGCATCTTTATAAGAATTTCCTTTATAACATGACTCTGTTCCTAAAGACCAAGTTCTTGAAAAAGTATGAATGTTTTCTTTCTGCTTTTCTTTGCAAATTGTACATTCTTCCCAGTGTACATTTTCATCATACATAGTCTTAAAAGTATGCTTATGTTCCACTATTCCACCATCTTCTAAATCAGTAATATCTATTCTTGTAACTTCATTTCCATTTTCTATTTCTTCTGTCTTCGCTATTTTCTGTCTTATATTTTCTATTAATGATATCTTGTCTACTTTACTACAAAATAATATTAATATTCCTAAGATCAATATTATGTCTAAAATCGTTATTATCTTAAATCTCTTTTTCATTAGTTTCCTCCTAGCTTTTTACTACTATATTTTTAATATAAGTCATTGTTTTCTCAAAGTATAGTAAAATGCTCTTTATAACATATATGTAATATACATAAATAGTTTCTAGGAAGTTAAAATTTTTCATCACATAAAAAACTTAGAGTCCATTTTTACACTCTAAGTTTCATATATAATATTTTAATAATTTGATTTACTTAATAAATTCCCTATACCATCGTATGCTTCTATATAATAAGTATACTTACTACCTTTATCAGTTGAACTAGCTACTA
>CANCZH010000099.1 GCA_947382445.1 uncultured Clostridium sp.
ACGATGTTAGAGAAGGTGTTGCTATAATGTGGATGGAAGATGTTGATGTTTCTATTACAGGTAACTCAACTAACCCTACAAGATTCCAACATCCAGTTGCAGGAACATACAAAAAAGAAAGAATTGAAGCAGGAAAGAAATATTTCTCAGTTGCTTCAGGTGGTGGAACAGGTAGAACACTTCACCCAGATAATATGGCTGCTGGACCAGCTTCTTATGGTATGACAGATACTATGGGAAGAATGCACTCAGATGCACAATTTGCAGGTTCTTCATCAGTACCAGCTCACGTTGAAATGATGGGATTAATCGGTATGGGTAATAACCCTATGGTTGGTGCTACAGTTGCTGTTGCAGTTGCTGTTGAAGAAGCTATGAAATAATGAAATATTTTGAATAGAAAATTTAATTTTAAATTATTTTATCCTTGAAAATGGGGGCATATTTGATAGTATGCACCTATTTTTTTATGTAAATATGTCATTATTACTATATATATGAATATTGATATTAAGGTATATTTAAGGTATAATGTATATTATTTTAAGAAAAAGGAGGAGTGTATGTTACAACTTAAAAATATAACTAAAAACTACTTATCTGGTGAAATGACTGTAAAGGCTTTAAAAGGAATAGACATAGAGTTTAGAAAAAGTGAATTTGTATCTATATTAGGGCATAGTGGTTGTGGAAAAACTACCTTATTAAATATAATAGGTGGTTTAGATAGATATACAGATGGAGATTTAATTATAAATGGAAAATCAACAAAGAAATTTAAAGATAAAGATTGGGATGCTTATAGAAATTATTCTGTTGGTTTTGTTTTTCAAAATTATAATTTGATACCTCATCAAACAGTTTTAGCTAATGTGGAATTAGCACTTACTTTATCAGGAGTAGGAAAAAATGAAAGAAAGAAAAAAGCAATTAAAGCATTAGAAGATGTAGGGCTTAAAGAGCAAATACATAAGAAACCAAATCAATTATCTGGTGGACAAATGCAAAGGGTTGCGATTGCAAGAGCTTTAGTAAATAATCCAGATATTATTTTGGCAGATGAACCAACTGGTGCATTAGATACAGATACTAGTGTACAAATTATGGAGATTTTAAAAGAAATTTCAAAAGAAAAATTAATTGTTATGGTAACACATAACCCAGAACTTGCTGAAAAATATTCATCAAGGGTTGTTAGGGTTCTTGATGGAAAGATTATAAGTGATTCAAATCCATTTACAGAAGAAGATAGAAAAAATGAAACTGAATTGAAAGCAAAAACTGGAAAGACTTCTATGAAATTTTTCACAGCATTGTCATTAAGTTTAAATAATTTGATGACTAAAAAAGGAAGAACTTTTTTAACTTCTTTTGCTGGAAGCATTGGCATAATTGGAATTGCACTGATTTTATCTTTATCAAATGGTGTTCAAGAATATATTAATAAAGTTCAAGAAGATACTCTTTCAAATTATCCATTAACGATTGTTAGTGAAAGTGTTGATGCTACTTCCATGATGGAGATTTTTATGAATGATAAAGAAACAGAATATAATGATGATAAAATTCATTCAAAACAAATTGTTGGTCAGATTTTTGATACTATTTCCAAAGAAGTTCAACGTAATAATTTAAAAGAATTCAAGAAATATATTGATGATACTGATAATGATATAAAGAAATTTTCAAATGCTATTCAATATGGTTATGATTTAACTTTAAATATTTATAAAGGTGATACAACTGATGGAATAGTTCAAGTTAATCCAGCAACTACATTTGAAGCATTAGGAATGACAAATTCATCAGAAGAAACTTCATATATGATGGGAATGTCTAGTGACGTATGGACTGAAATGATTAATAATGATGATTTATTAAAATCTCAATATGATGTTATTGCAGGACAATGGCCAAAATCTTATGATGAGGTAGTTTTAATTGTAAATAAAAATAATGAAATAAGTGATTATAGTTTATATTCACTTGGAATTAAAAATCAGTCAGAAATAGCTGAAAAAATGCATAAAGTTATGTCAGGAGAAAAACTTGAAGAATTAGAAGATGATAGCTATTCTTGTGATGATTTCTTAGGATTAACTTATAAGGTAGCTTTAAATACAGATTACTATGAAAAACAAGGAAATATTTGGAGAAGCAGAAAAAATGATATTTCTTATATGAAAGATAAATTAGCTAATGCTCAGGAAGTTAAGATTGTTGGTGTATTAAGACCAAAAGATGAAGCTACTGCAACTTCTATGGGGGATATGGGAATGATAGGATATAAGAAAGAACTTACTGAATATGTTATAAATGGAATTAATAATTCTGAAATTGCTAAGGAACAAGTTGCAAATAAAAATATGAATGTATTTACAGGAAAAGAATTTCAAGTAGCTGGTTCAGTAAATACTGGAAGTGGGTTTGATTATTCAAATTTATCCCCAGAAGAACAAGCATATATGGCAAATTTAAGTCAAGAAGAACTTGCTGGAATAATTGCTTCTTATTCAGAAATGTCTGGTTCTACTTATGAAGAAAATCTACATAAACTAGGAATTTGTGATTTAGAGTCACCAAGTTCTATTAATATTTATCCAATAGATTTTGAAAGTAAAGATAAAATAACTGCTGATATTGAGAAATACAATAAAATGAAAAGAGATGAAGGAAAAGAGGAAGATGTAATTCAGTATACTGATATGGTTGCTGTTATGATGACTTCTGTTACTGTAATCGTAAATATGATTAGTTATGTTCTTATTGCATTTGTTGCTATTTCATTAATAGTTTCTTCTATAATGATAGGAATTATAACATATATTTCTGTATTAGAAAGAATAAAAGAAATTGGTATTTTACGTGCTATTGGTGCTTCTAAGAAAGATATTTCAAGAGTATTTAATGCTGAGACTTTTATTGTTGGATTACTTGCTGGTTTAATAGGAATTGGAGTAACTGTACTATTAAATATTCCTATAAATGCAGTAATAAAGAATGTAGCGGATGTTTCTAATTTATCTAAATTACCTTTATTTGGTGGCATTATATTAATATTAATTAGTATGTTTCTTACTATGATTGCTGGTTTAATTCCTGCAAAGGTTGCAAGTAAGAAAGATCCAGTAGAGGCTTTGAGAACTGAATAATATTATTTATAGAGAAAATGTGAGAATATTTACCATAATATGAATAAAAAGATATGCTCGGAGGATTTATTTCCACCGAGCATATCTTTTACTTTCAACTAGACTGTAAGAAGTATTAGTTCTGCAAGCTTTTTTCATTTTTATTTAATTGGAGTTAAGTAAAAACAATATCTATTATTTCGTGATATCATTAATAAAGCTTGCAGAATTAATACTTCTAGTATAGGTTAGAGAATACTTGGATAATTTTTTGAACTGTAATTCCATAATCAACACCATATATGTTTTTTCTAAATATAGTGCTTGTGGATTTATACATATCATAAATTGTGTATTGTATACTCCAAGTAATCGTGCTAATATCAGTGTTATACTTCTGCGATATTGGAATGTAAAATTCCTTTAAGGATAGATTAGTTATGTCACATTTTGGATTTTCATGTGCATACATAATACAGTCTATTAAGTATTGCGTTCCACAGAATGTAGTATTGAATTTTAATTTTTGCAATTCATTATATACATATTTTCTGTAATTATGCAAATCTAATTTGTGAGGGAATTTTAAATCACTCGTGAATTTATTTACTTGATTACATATTTTTTCTACCATTACTGGATGTTTATGTGATATAGTTATAGGTATATAATCAAAGTGTAGATTATGAGTAAGTTTTTTGTGTGAATTTTCATCTGTTATAATTATATTAGGAGTTTGAATATTACAAAGTTGAATACTTTTAAATGAAAATTCAGTATCAATCCCTATTAAATTAATGTTATCATTTGTTTTTAATATAGTGTTTGAAAGTTGCGTTGCATATTCTAAATCACTATAAAATATAAAGTATGTGATCATAATTAATTTCCTTATATAATATATAACGAGATGTTTTTTAAAATGTTTCGCAAAAATTGAAAAAAAATAAAAAAATTTTAAAAAATTTAGAAAAAGATGGAGAATTTTGAAGTGGAAGAAAATGAATTTGTAGATAGAGTTAAGAATGGAGATAATTCAGCTTTTGATTATTTAGATAAAAAGTATAGAAATAAAATTTATGCGTATTTCATGAATAAGATTGGAAACCCTGATGTTGCAGATGAATTGACTCAAAATGTTTTCATTAAAATGTGTGCAAATATCGATAAATATGATAAAAACAAAAGTCCATTTTATAATTTTGTATGGATGAATGTAAAACAAGTTATGATTGATTATATTAGAAGTAAGAAAACTATTAAGAGTAAGCGTGAGACAGATACTGTTAGTTTTTCTGAAATTAATGAAATTGATATTGTTAGTAATGATGATGAAGATGCTGATAGGAGAAAAGAAGAGATAAAAGCTGTTAATGATATGATGAGTGATTTATCTGATTATCAAAGAACTGTACTTAGATTGTTTTATTTTGAAGGGAAAAGTGAGAAAGAAATTGCAAAGATAGTTGGTAAAGGTGATGGTGCAGTTAGATCAGTTATTCATAGAGCTAAGAAAACTCTTGATAAGATTGCAAGAGAGAAACACCCTGAAATTGCTAAGAGATATGGAATTAAGATGATTATTATGCTTGCTATTGGCTTAACTGCTGTTACTGGTTTAGTATATGCTACTTACAAAATTTATAGTGATTATATTAGTAATAAGTATACATTATCTCAGTTAAGAGAAGAGGTTCCTGAGTCTGTTTCTATTATTACTAAAGATGAAGCTTTAAATAAGATTAATTATTACCTAGATGTATTTGGTGAAGATAATGTTAGAGCAGATGAGATTAAATTGGTTAGAGATATGATGGTTGGAAGCATTTATTGGAAATATGAAAATGATAGTAAATATATTCAAATAGATTCTAAGAATGGAAACTTGGTTGTTTATAATAGTTTTGAGGGAAATAAAATTTTAGATTCAACAACTATTGATGATTTATATAAGAAATTGAATTTACCATCTGATTATGAAATGTGTAATGATAATAGTGCAGGAAATTTAAGATTTATAGATTATGCTAAGAGATATGGAGATATTTATAATAAATATGAGAGTGTAAAATTTTCAATTAGTAATAATAGAATTCAATTTGTTAGTGTTTTAGATTATCCTTACGAAGATACAGAAATTTTAATTTCTAAGGAAAGGGCTTTAGAGATTGCAAAAGAGAATGATATTGA
>CANCZH010000100.1 GCA_947382445.1 uncultured Clostridium sp.
GAAGCAAAGCCAAATATACCAAGCATAACAATAACAGGAGATAAGGCAAATAATATAAATGTAACAACGAATACAACAGACAATGGAACACAATATAACTATTATATAGAAGCCTATGAAAGTACAGGAGAATTATTAAGCAAATCAAATTAACAGAATTTATAGCTAACTAATTGAAATTTCAAAATATTAAGTATATAATTTTTATAAATTATATACTTAATATTTTTTTAAGGAGAGAAATATGAACACAGAAGATAAAACAAATATTTCGCAAGAAGAATTAGATAAAAGTACAGAAATAATAAGAAAACTATGGAACTACTATGGAGAAAAAATAGTAGGCCAAAAAAGCCTAGGACTATCACTACTAATATCAGTAATAGCCAATGGCCATATATTATTAGAATCAGTGCCAGGACTAGCAAAAACAACAGCAGCAAAAGTGATAACAGACGCAGTTTCTGGAAAATTTTCAAGAATACAATGTACACCAGACTTATTACCAAGTGACATTATAGGAACACAAAATTTCAACTATTCAACCAATAGTTTTGAAACAAAATTAGGACCAGTATATGCAAACTTTGTATTATTAGATGAAATCAATAGGTCAAGTGCAAAAACACAAAGTGCAATGCTAGAAGCGATGCAAGAACACCAAACGAGTATAGGTGGAGTAATTTACAAAATGCCAGAAGTATTTATAGTAATAGCCACACAAAACCCAGTAGAACAAGAAGGAACATACCTGCTTTCAGAAGCACAACTAGACAGATTCTTATTAAAAGAAAATCTAGACTATCCAAGCACTGATGACGAATTAGAAATATTAAATAGAATAGAACAAGATGCATTTTCAAAAAATGACCCAATACTAGAACTAAAAGATGTAGTTTATTTACAAAACTTAGCTAAAAAAGTATATATTGATAACTCAATAAAAAAATACATTATAGATATAATAAACGCAACAAGACATGCAGAAAAAGTTATTCCACCAGAACTTGCAAAATATGTAACGATGGGATCAAGCACAAGAGGAGCAATTAGTTTTATGGAATGTTCAAAAGCACTAGCACTAATACGTGGAAGAGCATATGTAATACCAGAAGATATAAAATCATTAAGTTACAATATTTTAAGACACAGAATAGAACTAAACTATGCAGCAGTAGCAGATGAAGTAAAAGTAGAAACTATAATTGATAGTATAATGGGGGCGATAAAAACACCATGATGATGAATTATATAAAAAAAATAAAAGCCAACATATCAATATATGCAAGCAAAAAGACAGCAAATATTTTAGATGGAGCTTACAAATCAATATATAAAGGTAGAAGTATGAACTTCGAAGACCTTAGAGAATATGTAGTTGGAGACAATA
Source organism: uncultured Clostridium sp. (assembly GCA_947382445.1). The sequence continues at coordinate 1,391 of CANCZH010000100.1, forward strand.
TAAAAGATATTGACTGGAAAGCATCAAGTAGAAGCGGAAAATTATTAATAAAACAATATATAGCAGAAAAAAAACACAATATAATGTTAGTACTAGACACAGGCAAAAAAATGTTAGCAGATACTAACAAAAATGAATCGAAAAAGGATGTTTCAATAATAACAGCAGGTAGCATAGCGTATTTAGCAAATAAAAATGGAGACTATGTAGGAGCAGTATACAATAAAAACAATGAAATATCTTTTTTTCCATTTAGAGAGGGATTATTTAATATAGAAAGAATATTATCAAACTATGAAAAAGACATTGAAGGTGATGATAATTCATATATAGAAAATTCGTTAGAATATTTAAGTAAAAATTTAAAAAGAAGAATGATAATATTTATAATTACAGATATAAAAGGAATGAATACTATTAGTGAACAAACATTAAAAAGACTTTCATGTGTACATGATGTTCTAGCAATAAACATAAGTGATACAGATATGACAGGAGAAAGTGCATTTGATGTTGAAGAAAATGGCTATATACCAAGATTTATTTTAGAAGATAAAAAATTACACGAATTAGAAAAAAAGATGAAAGAAGAAATGTATTCAAAAGCAACAAAAATGTTCGAAAAAAATAGAATTACACTAACAACAATAAACTCAGACAGTGAAATTACTCCCAAAATTATAGAATTATTAGAAAGGCATAGAAATGCAAACATACGTTAATTTACAACCACCATTTTCATATTCAATATACCCAATAATTATAGTAGCAATTTTGCTAATAGCTGTAAGTATATATTTATACATTTTAAAAAATAAAAAAGAAGAAAATATAGAAGAAATACAAGTAAAAGAGATTAAACCTAAGAGTTTAAAACACATAAAAAATAAATACCTAAAAAAAATTGGTGTAATTGAAAATAAATTAGAAAACAATAAAATTACTTTAAGAACAGCATATCAAGGACTTAGCATAATAATACGTTATTTTGTTTATGAAGTAACAAATATAAAAGTTCAAAACTATACACTAAAAGACATAGAAAAATTAAAAATACCAATTCTTTATGAACTTATTCAAGAATACTATGCACCAGAATTTGCAGAAAAATCTTTAGGAAATATAAAAGCATCATTAGAAAAAACTAGAAAGGTAATAGAAAAATGGAACTAAAATATCCACTAGTTTTATATATAGGAATACCAATTTTAGTATTCCTAATATTGTTTAGAATTAAAAATAAAATTAAATATAAAGATGGAAAAAAAATAGCTAACACACAATATGCAAAAGAAATAGCCTATTACAAAAAAATAATGAGACAATACAAAATTTTATCTATGACACTAAAAACAATATGCATAATTGGAGTAATAACATCACTAGTTCTTATTGCAAGACCAAGTAAAATAGAAACTACTGAAAGTAAAAAATATAATAGAGATATATTTTTATGTATGGATGTATCAACATCAGTAGTTGAACTAGATGAAAATTTAGTGTCAGAAATGAAAGAAACAGTAAAAAGTTTAAAAGGTGAAAGATTTGGAATTTCAATTTTTAACACTTCATCAAATTTACTTGTTCCACTTACAGATGACTACGAATATGTTTTAAGTGTATTAGATAAATTAGAAGAATCGCTAAAAGCATATAGTTTAAACCAATATGATGGTAAAACAAAATATACAGAAGCAGGAACACTAGTTGGAAATCCAGAAAGAGGAAGTTCAATAATAGGAGATGGACTAGCATCATGTATATTCAGTTTTCCAAATTTAGAAGAAGATAGGACTAGAATAATAATTTTCACAACAGACAATGATGATGCAAGTAAAAATGGACCAATAGTAACACTAGATGAAGCTGGAAGAATTGCAAAAGAAAGGGACATACAAGTATATGCATTATGTCCAAAAGAAACATTAGATAAAGATAAAAAAGAATTAAAAGAAGCAGTACAAATAACAGGTGGAGAACTATATACAGAAACAACCTCTGAAACAGTATCAAAAATAGTAGATGAGATTCAAAAAACTAAAAAAACGGAAATTGAGGGTTCTAAACAAACAAAACAGATTGACAAACCAGAAATTCCATTTATAATACTAACAATTTCAGTAGTAGTATTATTTATAATAAATAAAAAGGTGAAAATATGATAACATCTCCAATAATACCCATATGGATAATGGGAATAATATCAATTATTTTAATAATTTTAATAAGAAATAAAGATAAAAAAATATTCATTAGAAGATTACTTATAATAATATTTTTATTCATAATAAACCTAAGAATAATGATTCCGTCACAAGATGGAAAAGTTCTAACATCTAATTTAGACATATTTTTTGTAATAGATAACACAATAAGTATGGTTGCAGAAGATTATAATGGAAATATGCCAAGACTAGAAGCAGTAAAAAATGATTGTAACCACATAGTAGATGAATTAAGCGGAGCAAGTTATTCAATTATAACATTTAATAATGAATCTACAATATTAACACCATTAACAAAAGATGCAGACATGACACAAAGTGCATTAAGAACAATATTTGTAATGGATTCATTATATGCAAAAGGAAGTTCAATGAATATATGTTTAGATAATTTAAAAAGTTCACTAGAAAGAGCAGAAAAAAAAGATGGAAGAACAAGTATTGTATTCTTTATAAGTGATGGAGAAATTACAAGTGATGAAAAATTAAAATCATTTTCGTCAGTTCAAAAATACATTAGCAATGGAGCGGTTTTAGGATATGGAACAGAAAAAGGTGGGAAAATGAAAATAACAGATACAATTTATGAAACAGAAACATACTTAGATGATAAAACATCAAATGATTATCCATATCCAAAAGCAGTATCAAAGATTGATGAAAATAACTTAAAGAAAATAGCAGATGACATGGGAATAGATTATATAAATATGAGTAAACAATCAAACATAGATTCTAAAATCAAACAAATAAAAAGAGATTCAAATAACACATTAGATGATACACAGAAAATGCTTTATAATGACATATATTTTATTTTTGTTATTCCACTTGTGCTATTATTAGCATATGAGTTTATTTACTATAAGAAAAATTTGTAAAATAGCACAAAAGAGAAAGGAAATATAAAATGAACAAAAAGATATTAACAATAATAGAAATAATACTTTTGCTAATATTAATAAAATTATTTTTAACATTTTTACTAAATGGAATATTTATAACAAAATACAACAAAGAAAAATATGACTTAAATGATTTAAAAATTTTATCATTAATAAATTTTCCAGAAAGCTATATATTCCACTATAATCAAGGAAATGTGCTCTATCAAAATGGTAAATATGATGAAGCAATTGAAGAATACTATACATCATTAGAAAAAAATCCACCAGAAAAAAAAGAATGTTCAATAAGAATAAATTTAGCATTGGCAAAACTAAAAACATTAAAAAGTGAAACAGAAGAAAATAAAAAGAAAAACATAGAAATATTAAAACAAGCAAGAAAAATCTTATGTGAAAACGGATGTGCAAATGAAAATGATAGTAATGGACATAATGAAAAAGCACAAGAATTAAAAGATGACATAGATAAGAAATTAAAACAATTAGAAGCAAACCAAGAAGAAAATGATAGTGATGAAGAAGACAAAAAACAAGATGAAAAAGAAAAAAATTCAAAAGAAAATAATAAAACTAAAAAAGCAGAAGAACAACTAAAAAAAATACAAGAAGAATCATTAGAAGAAAGACAAAAGGAATTAGAAATTAATAAAAGATTATTTAATTTTGATTATACACATATATATTATGATGGAAAAACATGGTGAAAAATGGTTAGAGTGCATACAATGTTTGGATATGAGTTAAATAATCTGGGGAAAAAATAGAAATAAAGTTTAAATAAAACATAG
>CANCZH010000101.1 GCA_947382445.1 uncultured Clostridium sp.
TTTTAAAAATAGTTTTAGCACCAATTTCAGTATGATTATTAATAGTTAAAGCCAAGAAAAGGGGATCAGCAACCTTAACTAAAATATTATCAATTCCAGAAACAAAAACCCATTCAATGCCATCATTTTTCATTTTCTCAATAAACCCATTAGACTTTAAAGACTCAAATAAATTACCATTTCCATTTGAAGCTTCATAGACTTGATATAGCTCAGAAAGAAGAACTTTGCCATCAGAGTTAGAAACTAAAGGCAATTTATTCTGAACAAAAAAATGAACATCATCTTTATTAATTCCAAAATAATCTTTAGACTCGAAAAATTTAATAGTATCATCATTATTATTTTCACTAGTCATGATATACCAAGGAATTGTAATACCATAACGTTTATTAGACTGTTTTATCTTATCAGCCAATATTTCAAAAAGAGATTTTTTAGGAGAAAGATTAAGCTCAAAAGTACCTTTAGGACCATTATGACCAAGTCTAGTTCCCTGTCCACCTGCCATTGTAATAACAGCATAGTGACCAAGCTTTAATATAGACGTTCCTTGGTTTTTAAGAATCCTACGTTCTTTTATTCCAATATCTTTTTTTACAAAATAATCTAAAGGTTCAACTACTTCATCAGTGGGTATAGAAATTGTTTTAAGATTATTATAAAGGCAATTAACCTTTTCAAAATCAATCCTACGTAATTGAGAAAGTAGCTTTTCTTTTTGTTCGTCATTCAATTCATCATAAAAATCTAAGCAATGTTCTTGATTATATTTTTTTAAAATTTCCATAACTTCTAATAACTGTGGATTCATAAATAACTCCTCATTTAAAAAATTAAGACATTGCTAAAGACAAATTCTTAAGCAAAATATCTTTATCAGGAATATCTGATTTTCTTAATTTTTCAATTTCTTTTTCTAAATTATAAGGTAACCTAACTAAATTTATTGAGAAAGAAGAAATCTTTTGTGAATTTAAAATTCCTTCTAGTATAATATATGAAGAAATTGTCGAAAAGTGAGAAAAATTAGAATCAGTCTCGTCATTATCAATTTCAATAGGAAGTCCAACACTACCAGCATTAAAAATAGTTTTATTCTTATATCTAAATATATTTGGAGAATGAATATGAGCATATCCAACTATATCAGGAACAGGAGAATTTGGAGATTTACCTAAAAAAGCAGTATTTTCAAACAATTGCAAAGGATTAGTAAGCTCAAAATTTGCATATTCATTTTCAGCATTAGAATGTAAAGGATTAAAAATATGTTTCATACTAAAAGGAGAAGCATGAAATAAACGTATAAGATGACCACTCAAATAAAAATCATAAGAAAGAGGAAGATTGCCTAAATAATCAAGATTTTCTTGGGTCATATGAGAAGCAGTCCATTTTTGTAGTGGAACAACCTGATTATAAACTAAAAGATGGTCACAATTACCACGAATAACAACCTCACAATTTTTACGAACTAAATCTGTAACCTCATTAGGACTAACACCTTTTATAGCAATATCACCTAAACAATAAATATGTGAAATGCCACGACTTTTAATATCTTCAAGTACAACTTCTAAAGCAGAAAGATTACCATGAATATCGGCAATAACAGCAATTTTATCCATAATACATATTTCCTTTCAATAGAACAAATCGGAAAGCCATTAAATTAGCATAATTTTTACTTTTCTCTTTGGCTTTCCGTTAATTTGTTGTGTGACAAATTTATAAAATAAATAAAATACGACTATTTTCACACATATAACTAAATTTTTCCTTGTATTTCTAATATTTCATTCTTTTTAGTATCTAATATATCTAAAAAAGCATTAACAACAACAGGGTCAAATTGACTACCACTACAAGACTTAATCTCTTGTTTAGTATAATCAAAATCCAAAGCACACCTATAAGCACGTCTAGAAGTCATTGCATCAAAAGTATCTGCAACAGCAACAATTCTAGCAAGAAAAGGAATCTCATTACCAGAAAGTTTGCCAGGGTAACCTCTACCATCATAACGCTCATGGTGATGCTTAACAATAGGAACAATATTGGCAAAGATACTAGCATTTGACAGAATATGAGCACCTATTGATGGATGATTCTTAATCTCAGAATATTCATCCTCAGTAAGTTTACCATTCTTAAGTAAAATACCATCAGGAATGCCAATTTTACCAATATCATGGAAAAGAGCACCAATTTTTAAAGTTTTCATTTCCTCAGAGGATAAATTAAGTTTTTCACCAATAAGTAAAGAATATTCAGAAACTCTATCAGAATGCCCTTTAGTATAAATGTCTTTAACCTCAACAGTATTTCTTAAAGTTTCAATACTCTCTAAATAAGACTTTTCGAGCAATTCCTTTGAATTGGCAAGTTCAAGATTTATCTTTTTAATAATATTCATTTGGTCAACAGATTTAAGTCCAGACTCAATAAGTAAAAGCAATTGATCAAACTTATCACTTTTCTCACAATACCCCTGAATATCTAATTTTCTAATAGTTTCAAGTGGAGGAGCTAAATCTTTGTGACCAGTTAATAGTAAAATATATAAATCTTTATTAAACTTTCTAATTTCTTCAACAACTTGATCACCGTGAAATGGAGACATAATATAATCAAGAAGCATTAAATCAAAATGCTCATTTCTTACCATTTCAATAGCTTCTGCTGGATTTGTAACTCCAACAATATTATAGTTATTCAAATAAACTTTGAGAGAATCTATAATACCAATTTCATCATCAACTGCAATGATTTTATATTTAGACATCTCATTATTATGCATATTTAATCTCATAAAAATCACCTAACTTAAATTTCAAAAGGGATAGTAATAATAAAAGTTGTACCTTTACCTTTTTCAGTTTCAAATTTCATATCACCATGAAAATGGGCCTTAATATTAGAATAAGACATAAATAATCCTAAACCAGTACCAGATTTACCTTTGGTAGTAATCATCTTTTTAAACAGATTATTTTGGACAACTTCAGGTAAGCCAGGACCATAATCACGTACAATTAATTCAAGTTTATTATCACGCATTTGAGCAATTAAGTCAATATCTTTATCATATTCACCATTATATGCTTGAATAGAATTTGAAATCATATTATTCAAAACTTGAACTAAACTATTAATATTACCACTAATTTTTCTATCATCAGGAACATTATTTTTAATATTCAAATTAACAAGAGAAGCTTTAAGTTCATGTCTCATCAAAATATCTACTTGTTTAAACAAATCATTAACAGAGAAAGAGAATACTTGAACATCAGACATAGCAACGGCTTGCCCCTTTACAGCAGTGATTACATCAGACATATATGAAGTATGAGTTTTAATCTTATTAATCCACTCTTGCATATCATTGGCAATAGCATGAAAATCATCATCATTAACCATAGGATTACCAATAGAAAGATTAAGTTCATTAACAAGTTGAGTTAAAGCTTCATCAGCACCAGCAATGGACATTATAGGAGTTTTCAAGTTATGAGCAATGCCACCAACCATTTGTCCAAGAGAAGCAAGACGTTCACGTTCAATAAGCAAATCTTGACTATTTCTAAGATTTTCAATATTCTTGTCATTAAGTTCTTGAACTCTATTATAAGCAATACACAAATCACCGATTTCGTCATTAGAAAGAATAGGCAATTTAGAATTCTTCTCAGAATTAGAAATATGGAAAAGTGCATCAGAAACCACGGCAATATCTTTATGTAGAGATTTAATGAACATATTCAAAGAGAAGAAAGTTACTGAAATAGTAAATAAAAAGTCAAATAACAAAAGAATTAATGTCTCAGAAGAATCAATAGTATATGAAATTCCAAGAATATAGGGACCATTTTCAGTATTTAATTTTATTGTAGTACCTTGAGTGTCAATTCCATAACCATCATAAGTTCTACCACCAAGATTTTCAGAATTATACTTAGTATATTCAAGCATAAAATGACTTGGAGCGTAACCAGTAAGAGTCAAAAAAGACCCATCAGGATAAATAACAAATTTTGAATTACCTAAACGTAATAACTCAAATTCAGAAAATTGTTTTATCAATTCACCAGAATCATAAGTAATATTTGTATTAAACGTTTCATTTAGATGCTTATTATAAGAAAAATATAAATCATCTTCTTCAGCTTTTATAACCTGAGTATAAGCAATTAAAGCTGTAAGCAAAATACCCATAATAGAAATAGGTAGAACTTGTAACCAAATTTTAAGCTTTAAAGATACATGGCTATTAATTTCAGCTTTAACATCATGAATATCTTCTAAAATATGAGTATAAAAACTCTTAGAAAAAATATAAGAAGTCACCGAAAATAATAAAAAGAAAGATATAAATAATAATAAAATTTTAAAAACCATAATAGGTTGGTGACTTCCAGTAAGAGCTAAAACCAAAACAACACAAAAAATAGGTATAAAACATTCTACAAAAAAAATAATATAAGGTAAATGAAAACATTTTTCTCTAATTTTTTGAATTCTTTTTTTATCATTATATTTTTCAATACTAGAATCCTGATACCATTTATCTATTGGTGAAAATAAATATTTCACGACAGCAAAAATAATCAATGAACATAGTAAATAAATTATAGCAATCTGTGCAGAGAAAGGAATACCAGACATATAAATATCAAAATCATTATTTAAAGAATCAGGTGGATAATTCAAAATAGTAGGTAAAATAGAAGTTAAAATTAAAACCATTACAATTGCTACTAATAAATATCTAAGAGTAATCTTAGTACTAGGCAATTTAAAAAAACTAATCTTTTTATCTTTATTCATAATTATATTCCTTTCTAAATAAAATTAACATTTTTCATATATTTAATAACACTACACAAATAATTCTTATCAACTTTCTTCCAAGAAAATCCCAAAGCTTTTAAAGCTTTCTGAGTAAAATCAGATTTAATATTAACAGTAAAATTATAATCCAAAGATAGGTTAGTAGTATTAAAATCATTAACAATAGCAGTAATACTATCATTAACAGACTTAGAATAAGATAAAATTCTATCTTTAAAATCTTGTTCACTTAAAGTTTGAATATTAAATCCATTTTCCCTTAATCCATCAATAACCATTCTTAAAGAAACTAAATTATGATTATACAAATGGAAAATCTTATTATCCA
>CANCZH010000102.1 GCA_947382445.1 uncultured Clostridium sp.
GACTTGGGTGACTGGAGTTCAGACGTGTGCTCTTCCGATCTATTTTATATTCTCAATTTCTTCTTCACTTAATCCTGTAATTTCCATTATTGTTTTTATATCGAATTTCATTTGTATTAATTTCTTTGCTATTTCTATTTTTTCATCTTCTACTCCATCACTATATCTTGAATTCATATCCTTTAATTGCTTTTCTCTTGCTTCAGCTAATCTAACTTCATATTCATCTTTATTAAATTTTTCATACTCTTTCTTTGCTTTCTCTAATAATTTATTTTTGACCATTTCTGCTTCCTCCAACATTTCTGGATTTTTTATAAATTTTAACCACATTAATAAATTTTCTTCTAAGTTTTCTTTAACTGTATATACTGTTTTTGGTAATTCAATTATATGCAATTCAAACACTTCTGTCAACACTATTTTTCCATACTCCGCCTCTCTTATCTCCCATTTGGTGTGACATTTCGCATTATCTTTTAATATATCTAATTCAAAATCTGCTATTAATACTGATATCGTTTTCTTTAATTTTCTGTATTCTTCCCCTTCTCCTATTTCTGATGAATATAGCTTACTCCAATAATACAGCATTCTTTATAAGCTAATTTTAATAAATATTCTTAAACTAACAAAATAGCATCATTTCTGATGCTATTTTATTAGTTTGACTTATTTAATAATAAATTTGTACTTGAATCATAGCTTTCAATATAATATGTATATTTGCTTCCATTATCTGTTGAAGTAGGCGATATGTTTATATTATTATTTTCAATATTTTCTTGTATCTGTATTGTTGGTGCATTTGAATTTTCGTTATCATTGGCGAATTCATCAATATAAGTATTTTCTGTTAATTTGTCCTGTAAACTAACTATTTCTTGCCACTCTGTTTCATTTTCCTTTTTGCGATATATAACAAAATATTTATCTGATATATCATATGTAGACCAGTCTAGTTTTACTCCTCCTTTTCCATTTGCTAATTCTAATCTTACTTCACTTGTTAACACTAATTGAGGTATTTCTACTTCATATACTTTGCTTACATTTCCTACTAAATCTTCTGCTACTACATATACATATTTTACTTCTGGCAAGTTTTCTATAACAATATCTTCACCAACATTCAATTCATTTGTAATCATTGATACATCTGAATTCTTTATTCTTTCACCACTTACCATATATCTATATTTAACTACTCCTGAGCCATCTCCCCATGTTTCATGCCTATCATTCGCCTCAACGCTTAACTTATTATTATGAATATTTACATTTGTAATTGTTGGTGCTGTGTTATCTAACTTATCAATAGTAATTTTTTTAGTTGATACATTTCCTAACCCATCTTTGTAATATACATTTGCCTCTCGAGGAGCATATACATCTCCTACAAGTTTATATTCCTTTGAAAAATTTTCTCCATCTTGGATAGCTAAACTATAATCTTTAACATCATTAAATCCTATTTGTACGTTCCCTATACCATGGTCAGTTGCTGTAAATACGAAATTCTTCTCACGAGCCCAATTTCCATCTACTTCATCACTAGAAGTAATCTTTGGTGCAATGGCATCTACTCTTGCAATTTCAAACTCTTGCTCTGTTTTATTTTCGCATGCATCTGTTACTATTGCTTTAAATCTTCTCCCTACTACCCCTACTTCTATTTCTGGTGTACATGAAATTGAATAAGTTCTATTAGTATTATTTACTATTGTATTCCCCTTAAAAATACTGTTACCTAAGTCATCTACTATTTCTATATTTACTGTATTAGTCCAATTCTCTGTTCCAGTAATAACAATCGGTTTAGTCTTACTCCATGCAGTTAAGGTAGTTTCATCTTTTGTTACTATATTAGATATTACTGGTTCTACTGAATCTGGATAAATCACAGATTGCATATCAATAAATTCACAGCTCACTCCTTTTATATTTATGTATGATCTTACATAATTTTGATATTCTTTCTTAACACTTGAATTAAATGTCCCAACAGTAGATAATGTAATATTACTTTCTCCTATATTACCACTTGTTATGGTCTGTGTATTTACTTCCCATATACCACCTATTGGTCTCATTCCATTTGTTGATTGAAAAGTTGCTCCATTAGTAAGGTTTATATTTTGAATAATAGTATAGGTTGTAGGTGCATTTATGTTTCTTGTTATTTTGCTTGATACTGTACCATATTGTTCTTTACATATACTACAATAAATTATCCCTGTATTTTCATCTGACATTAGTAAATGTGTACAACTAGTAATCGATGTATTACATTTAGAACATGTTCCTAAATTTGAACATGTTATTTTACTTCCATTTGATAAATAACATTTTTCTCCATAATATTTTTCTGCATTGTATACTTCTCCTTTTCCATAATCATTTAAATAGTATAAGTATACTATTGAATGATTACATATATTACATTTTAATGCATGTTTATATCCTCCTAAATATATATATTCTCCTCTCCAAACACATGGTCTATGCCCTATTCTTTCATATCCACATGAACATGTATCAGTAAATGAATTGTCACTGCTACATGTTTCTATTTCTAATGTCCATGTTCTTGTAAAGCTATGTTCTTTTTCATTTTGTATCCCACCACAAGACATACATTCTTCCCAATGCTTTTCTTGGTCATACATTGTTTTATAGATATGTTCATGCTGCGTTTCTTTTCCTAGTAATATTCCTGTTACATCTATTGTTGTTACTTCTATTACTTCATTTATTGCTTGTTTCTTATCTTTTATAGTTTTTATTTCTCTAATATCTTTTGAATAAATTACTAATGCAAAAACAAGTATTAATATTAATATCATTAATATATATATTTTTTTGTTTCGAAACATATCTAACTTCTCCTTTTTCTTTTGCGTTTTATTTTGTTTTAGATTGTTCACTGAACATGTGTGATATTGAATAATCTATAAATTTTCTATTTGTTTCAGATAATTTTGCATATTTTATTAATGTTTCGTGTTCCATTTGAATTGAGTCATTTTTTTTCTCGAAGTTAATCGAATCTATAAATAATGCATTTGGATTTATTTCGAGGTTGTTACAAATATTTAAAAGTAATATAACACTTCCTGCTGATGTTCCTCTTTCAACTGCACTTATGTGTTTTGATGTTACTCCACATTTTTCTGCTAGTTGATCTTGAGTAATGTTACGAAGCACCCTTGCTTCTTGTATCCTTTTTCCAAAATTAATTATAGCTTTTTCCATATCAAACATCTTTATCACACACCTATGATTACTACTTTTTATTATATTAGAGAAGAAGTCAGAATCAAACTGCTTCTTATTTGATAATTTATATATAAGTAAAATTTAATATGTACAACAAAAAGCATAAAAAAAAGCGGATACATTTATCCGCTTTAATTGTAACTTCAAGTTTTAATGCTTTTAGTTTAGGCTAAACCGCCTGAAGTGAGGCTTCCCAAAATTTCTGCCATTCTTTGCTTGAGAATTTTACAACTATTAAGTTTGCTTCTTCTGTTAACTCTATCTCGCAAAGTATAACACTAATTGATTTTGAAGTGACATCTCTCGCCTTTCCAAGTATTGCTATTGCCTCTGCCCGAGTCCTACCAGACAACACATATCCCTTACAAAAATACCTATCTGGAAATATTATTGTATATACTTCTTTAACCATGCTGCTACCTCCTAAACAATTATTTGTAATCTAATTGTACTATATTTTTATGTAAACGTCAATATCATGTCTATGTTACTAATTACCTAAATATTAGTAATTATTATCTTTTAATTAAATTTTTATTATTTATTATTCACATCTTTCATTGATAGACTTACTTTTTGCTTTTCTGTGTCTATTCCTATTACTTTTACATCTACTATATCTCCTACTGATACTACATCTGATGGACTTTTTACATAGTTATTTGATAATTGTGATATATGTACTAATCCATCGTGTTTTACTCCTATGTCTACAAATGCTCCAAAGTCTGTTACATTTCTTACTGTTCCTTTTAGTATCATATCTTCTCTTAAATCTTCAAATTTTAATACATCACTTCTTAGTATTTGTTTTGGCATGTCTTCTCTTGGGTCTCTACCTGGTTTTGATAATTCGTTTATTATATCTTGTAATGTTAGTTCTCCTATTTCTAATTCTTTTGACATTTCTTTTAAGTTTATATTTTTTAATTCTGTTTTTATTTGCAATAATTTTTCATTTTTTAATAAATCTTCCACAGTATATCCCATTTTTGTTAATAACTTTTCTGTTTTTTCGTAACTTTCTGGATGTACTCCTGTTATTTCTAATGGATTTTTTCCACCAAATATACGTAGGAATCCTGCACATTGTTCATATGCTACTTTACCTAGCTTTGGTACTTTTAATAATTCTTTTCTTTGCTTTAGGCTTCCATTTGTGTCTCTGTATTCTACTATGTTTTTAGCTATTTGTTTATTTATTCCTGCTACATATGATAGTAGTGACGGTGTTGCTGTATTTACATCTACTCCTACACTATTTACTGCATCTTCTACTACACCTGTTAGGCTTTCTGACAATTTTTTTTGGTTTACATCATGTTGGTATTGTCCTACTCCTATTGCTTTTGGGTCTATTTTTACTAGTTCTGCTAACGGATCTTGTAATCTTCTTGCTATTGATATTGCTCCTCTTAGTGATACGTTTATGTCTGGATATTCTTCTGTTGCTAATTTTGATGCTGAATATACTGATGCTCCTGCTTCACTTACTATTGCATAATATAATTCTTTTTTATTTTTTGATATTAATTCTGATACAAACATTTCTGATTCTCTTGATGCTGTTCCGTTTCCTATTGCTATCATGTTTATGTCGTATTTTTCTATAAAGTTATTTATTACTTTTTCTGCTCCTATTTTGTCATTTTGTGGTTCTGTTGGATATACTGTTGCTGTATCTAGTAGTTTACCATTTTGATCTATTACAGCTAATTTACATCCTGTTCTATATGCTGGGTCGAATCCTAATACTGTGATATTTTTTATTGGTGCTTGTAATAATAATTGTTTTGCGTTTTTGCCAAATACTTTTATTGCTTTTTCTTCTGCTTTTTCTGTT
>CANCZH010000103.1 GCA_947382445.1 uncultured Clostridium sp.
ATTATACTACATTTACATAAATTTGACAAATTTTAACCCAAAAAACACAACAAAAAAGCCATTATACTAGACTTTTGCTAATAAAATGACTTTTCTAATGGAGCAGGTAGCGGGAATCGAACCCGCATAGCCAGCTTGGAAGGCTGGAATTCTACCATTGAACTACACCTGCATGCCCCTGACAAGTATAGATTATAATGTATGAATCTTTTTTTGTCAATAGGGAATTTTAGAAAAGATACAAAAGATACAAATTTACAGAGAGAAATGTATTGAAGAATATTTATAAGTATTATATAATAATTTGGAAATATTTATTATTTTATCTAATATTTTGTAAAATGAAGCATTTATTAGATAAAATAAAAATAATTATGAAAAGGAATGGTAAAAGTATGAGTATTATAAAATATGTAGGTGTAAATGATAGATGGACAGAGTTATTTGAAAGACAATATATTCTAGGTGATGGAATTTCATATAATTCTTATATATTAGAAGATGAAAAAATTACAATAATGGATACAGTAGATAATATTGGTGTTGATGAGTGGATTAATAAAATAGAGAAAGAATTAGGAGAAAAAATACCAACATATCTTGTAGTATCACATTTAGAGCCAGACCATTCTGCTGGAATTAATGCAATAGTAGAAAAATATCCAAAGATTAAGATTGTTTTAAGCAAAAAAGCTAAAGATATGTTATCACAATTTACAAAAAATGATTTATCCGAAAGCTGTATAGTTGTAGAAGAAGGAGAAGTTCTTGATTTAGGATATCAAAAGCTTCAATTTATAATGGCACCAATGGTACATTGGCCAGAAGTAATGGTTACATATGAACAAAAAAATAAAATATTATTTTCAGCAGATGCTTTTGGAAAATTTGGTGCTTTGGATGTTGCTGAAGATTGGGATGAAGAAGCTAGAAGATATTATTTTAATATTGTTGGAAAATACGGAATGCAAGTACAAGCATTATTAAAGAAAATTTCAGCTTTGGAGATACAAGCAATTTTTCCATTACATGGTCCAGTATTAAATGATAACTTAGAATATTATATAAATAAATATGATATATGGAGCAGTTATAAAGCAGAAGATAAAGGAATATTAGTTGTTTATAATACAATGCATGGAAATACAGAAAGAGCTTTGAAAAAATTTGTTACAATGTTAAGAAAAGAAACTGATGAGGAAATTGAAGTAAGAGAACTTATTGGAGAAGATATGGCGGAAGTAGTAGCAAATGCGTTTAGATATGATAAGATGATAATTGCGTCACCAACATATGATGGGGGATTATTTCCAGAGACAGAAAAATTTTTAAGAACTTTAAAAAGCAAAAATTATCAAAATAGAAAAGTTGGCATAATAGAGAATGGTTCGTGGGCACCAATTTCAGGAAAACAAATGAAAGATATGTTTAATGAAATGAAAAATATTTCAATATGCAATCAGGTAATAACAATAAAAACTAGTATGAATGATAAAAATATAGAGGAAATGAAAGAGCTTATAAAGGAAATTACAGAATAGTAGAGGTATAATAAGAGAGGTTTTTATGGAGAAGATAGTATCAAATTCAGAAGAAGAAACTAAGTTAATAGGCAAAAAGTTTGCTGCAACATTGGAAAAAGGTGATGTTGTCGTTCTTACAGGAGATTTAGGTTCTGGTAAAACTAAGTTTACAGAGGGAGTTTTACAATATTTTGGCTTAGAAAATGAAATATCAAGTCCAACTTTTACAATAGTTAATGAGTATGTAAAAGGTGATACCAATATTTATCATTTTGATGTTTACAGATTGGAAGATGAAGATGAGTTTTATGCTATTGGTGGAGATGAATATTTTGATAAGGGAATTTGCTTAGTTGAATGGGGTGAAATGATTAAAAATGTTTTACCTAAAAAATATATTCATATTACTTTTAGTAGAAATTTAGATGATGTAAATAAAAGAATTATAAATATAGAAAAAAATAGTTAGGAGTTTTTATGAAGATTTTAGTTGCAGATACTTCAAGTTCTGTATGTGCAGTACGGACTTTTTGAAGATGATAAATTAATAAAAGAGAGTAGTTTAGATAATGGTAGAACTCATTCAGAAAACTTTATGCCACTTGTGAAAAGTACTTTGGAAGCATGTAATACTACATTAGATGATGTGGATTATATGGGAGTTGTTGTTGGACCAGGTTCTTTTACAGGTATTAGAATTGGAATTGCTAGTTGTAAGGCAATGGCAGAAGTAAAAAATATAAAAATTGTTCCTGTAACTTCTTTAGAAAGTTTAGCTACTAATGAAGTAGGAAATTCTGATGTTATATGTTCAATTATTGATGCTAGAAATAATCAAGTTTATTGTGGTGTTTTTGATAAAAATTTGAATAAAATTAAAGAGAATATTGCTGATGATATAAATAACATTTTAGATTTTATTAGTAAGTATGATAATATTATATTTGTTGGTGATGGAGCAGTTTTGCATAGAGAATTAATAGAAGAAAAATTTAATGGAAAAAATATTAAATTTTCAGAAAATAATAAACAGAATGCGAAAAGTTTGGGGATAATTACTTATAAAAAAATAGGAGAAAGTGGATTTGTTACTGCTGATGAAGTAATTCCGATATATTTAAGAAAATCTCAAGCTGAAAGGATGAAGAATGAATCTAAAAATAGTTAAGATGGAGAAAGAACATTTACTAAAAATTGCAAATGATTTAAATTCTTTTGATGAATTTTGGAATGAGAATATTTTGTTTGATGAGTTTAATAATGAAAATTCTAAGTATTTTGTTATAATTGATGAAGAGGATGCTTTAGGTTTTGCTGGTTTATGGTTTAATATTGATGAGGCACATGTAATGAATATTGCTGTAAAAAATAAATTTAGAAGAAATTCTTTCGGAACAAAATTATTAGAATTTTTAATTTGTGTAGCAAAAGAGGAAAATAAAAAATGTATTACTTTGGAAGTAAGGGAAGACAATATTCCTGCAATAAATCTTTATAAAAAAATGGATTTTATTGAGGTTGGAAGAAGAAAAAGATATTATGATAATAAATTTGATGCAATAATTATGACTAAGATAATTTCATAATATGATAAAATTTTGAAAATTGGAAAGAATAATTTTAATAATTTGTTGCATAAAAAATACCTATGATATAAAATCATGGTAGAAGATTTTGGAGGAATAGTTTACAAATGAAAAAGTTAAATGAATTAAGTTATAAAGAGTTAAAAGATGTATGCAATCCAGATATATTTAAGTTTGATAATACTAAAGAAGTTGATGATACTACGAACTTAGTATATGGACAAGATAGAGGAATTAAAGCATTAGAATTTGGCGTAAATGTTGATTTAAAAGGATATAACTTGTATTTAGAAGGACCTGCTGGCGTAGGAAAAACTATGTATACAAGAAAATTTTTACAAACAAAAGCTACTAAACAGAAAGTTCCAAATGATTGGTGTTATATTTACAATTTTGATGATCCTAATGAACCAATAGCTGTTTCATTACCTGCTGGGCAAGGAAAAGTTTTTAAAGAAACAATGGATAACTTTATAAAAAATATTAGAAAAGATATTAAAAAAACTTTTAATAATGATGATTTTGAAAAAGAGAAAAAAGTAATTAAGCAAGAATATGAAGAAAAAAAAGAAGCAATTCTTAATAAATTGAATGATAAAACTTTAAAACAGGGGTTTCAAGTTAAATCCGCTCAAAATGGTATTTACATGATGCCAGTTTATAATGGAAAGCCAGTTGATGAACAAGAGTATGAGAAATTGCCAGCAGAAGTTAAAGTTGAGTTTGAGGAAAAATCACAGCTTGTTCAAGATATGATTTTTGAAACTTTATCAGAACTTAAAATAATAGAAAATAAGTCTGATAAGAAAATAGATGAATGGCAATCTAATGTTGCTTTATTGACAGTAAATATTCATATTAATAATGTAAAAGTAAATTATAAGAGAAATAAGAAAATAAATACATTTTTAGATAATGTAAAAAAAGATATTTTGAAAAATATAAATACTTTTGTTACAGATGATTCAAATCAAGATAATAAGCAACAAGCCCAAGTTCAGGCGAAAAATGTACAAAACTCTGAACCTTGGCTTAATTATAGAGTTAATTTATTTATTGATAATAGCAATTTAGAGGGTGCTCCTGTTATAATGGATTCTAATTATTCTTTCCAAAATATTTTTGGAAAGTTAGAATATGAGAATCAGTTTGGAAGCCTGAAAACTGATTTTACAATGTTAAAACCAGGACTTTTACAAAAAGCAAATGGTGGATATGTTATTTTTCAAGCAAAAGATTTGCTTTCTAGTCCACAATGCTATGAAATGCTTAAAAAGGTGTTGTTAGTTAAGGAAGTTGGTATTGATAATAGTATAGAGCAACGTTCTTCAATGATGCTTGTTTCATTAAAGCCAGAACCAATTCCATTAGATTTAAAGGTAATTTTAATTGGAAATTCTGAAATATATCATACACTTTTATCAGTTGATGAAGATTTTAGAAAATTATTTAAAGTAAAAGTTGAATTTGAGGAAGATGCTCCTAAAAATATTGAAAATATAAATAAATTAGTTAAATTTGTTAGGAGTTATTGTGAACAAGAAGAATTACTTGATATTGATAGAGAAGCTATGGCTCAAATTGTTGAATATGCTTCAAAATTATCTGGTGATAAACAAAAACTTTCAACTCAATTTAGTGAGATAGGTCAAATTGTTGGTGAAGCATCTACTTGGGCTAAACTTGATAAGTCTAAAATAGTTACTAAAAAATATGTTCAAAAGGCTTTTGATGAACGTGTAGAAAGAATAAAAAAATATGATACTAAGTATCTTCAAATGATTAAAGAAGGTGCTTTACTTATAAACACATCAGGTTTTAAAGTTGGACAAATAAATGGATTAACGGTTATTACAATAGGTGATTATTCTTTTGGAAAACCATCTAAAATTACAGCAAGCACATATCTTGGAAAGTCTGGAGTTATAAATATTGAAAGAGAAGTTCAAATGTCTGGTTCAAGCCATTCAAA
>CANCZH010000104.1 GCA_947382445.1 uncultured Clostridium sp.
TTTGGTTCAGGATTTAAAATAGCAATGAGAGATTTAGAAATAAGAGGAGCAGGAAGTATTTTAGGAGAAATTCAACATGGACACATGGAACAAGTTGGTTATGATATGTATTGCAAATTACTAGACCAAGTAGTAAAAGAAATGAGAGGAGAGAAAGTAGAGGAAGAAATAGATGTACAATTAGACTTAAATGTATCTAGTTTCATTCCTGATGAATACATAGAAAATGCAAACCAAAAAATAGAAATATATCAAGATATAGCACTTTGTAAAAACGAAGAAGAAATAAAAGATATTGTAGATTCAATAATTGATAGATTTGGAGATATTCCAGAAGAAATTGAAAAATTAATTGATGTAGCGAGAATAAGAAATACATGTAGAGCTAAAAATATAATAAAGATAATTCAAAAAGAAGAAAAAGTTATATTTTATTTTGATGAAAAAACATTTGATTTTCAAATTGTAGATAAAATTGTAAAAAAATATGGAATGAGAATAAAATTCTCACCAGCCAAAAATCCATATATAACTTACAAACTAAATAAAATTAGTGATATACTAGAAGAAATAAAAGAATTCCTAAATGAAATATAACTTATAAGAAAGGGAGAAAATATGGTAATTACCAGCAAGGATAATGAACAAATAAAATACTTAAAAAAATTGAAAGACAAAAAATATAGAGACCAAGAAAATGCATATATCATAGAGGGAATAAAGTTAATAAAAGAAGCAATTCAAGAAAATATTAAAATAAAACTTATTATAGTATGTGATGACTGCACTCAAGAAAATGCAATAGATAGTGAACTAAAATATGAAATAGCAAGATATGAATGTATATATGTATCAGAAAAAATATTTTTAAGTTTAACAAATGTAGTAAATCCACAAGGAATATTAGCTGTTGTAGAAAAAGACACAAATACAAACAAAATAGACTATAATGATGACTTATTTTTAATATTAGATGATATACAGGATCCAGGAAATATGGGAACAATATTAAGAACAGCAGATAGCATAAATCTAAAACAAATCATTGTATCAAAGGGAACAGTAGATGCATATAATCCTAAAGTAATACGTTCTACTATGGGTGCAATATTCAGAATAAACATAATTGAAAGTGATAATTTAACTAAAACAATAAAAGAGATGAAGAAAAATAAAATAAAAATTGCAGCAACAAGCTTACAAACAGATAAAAGCATATATGATGTATCATATGAAAAAACAGCAATAGTAATAGGAAATGAAGCAAATGGAGTGTCAAATGAAGTTTTGGAATTAGCAGATGAAAAAATAAAAATTCCTATGACAGGAAAAACAGAAAGTTTGAATGCTTCAGTAGCAACTGCAGTAATTTTATATGAAGCAGTTAGACAGAAATTAGCCAAATAACTTGTGTAAAATGGGAATTTAAGATGGTTGACACAAATTATCATTAACTAAAAAAAGGTAGATTAAACAAATTTAATTTTTGAAAGTGCGAAAGGAAACTTTTAAACATTTCTTAAAAAACTTGACTGAGGGTGCATGGTAACGTCCATGGAGAGGCTCAGGCAAGTTTTTTTAGAAATGATAAAAGTTGTATTGTGGCCCTTGAAAAAACTAAATTTTTTAATCTACCTTTTTATAAATTATATTAATAATGTGTCAAACCATCTTAAATTCCCATTTTTACACAAGTTATTTGGTTAATAATTCTAATATTTTAGGATAAATATCTTCTGCATGATTATTCCAATTATCAACAATGGCTTTAGCCTGTTCTTTCGAACCAGCAAAAGTTTGAAGTTCAAACATAATATTATTATTTTCAACAATTTTACATTTTACAGTAAAATGATTTTCATCGATAGGAGTATAATCTGAAGAAACAGAAAACTTATCTTCAATATCATCCAAATTTTCTTTTAAATTATTATCAACTTGTAATTTCAAGATACCAGGAATCATATCAGCAGTAAGTTCAATTGCTCTTTTTCCCTCAGGAGTAATATTATATAAAAGTTCGTCATCTTTTTTATAAGATATTACATATCTATTTTCAATCAAATCTAATAAAAATTGTTGGAAATAAAAATAATTTAATTCAGTGATAGAAGTAATTAATTCAAGTAAAGCCTTTTGATTTATAGGTTTACCAATTTTATTTAAAATATATAAAACTAACAATTTATGCTCCGCTAGACTTGAGCTATCTTCAGCTAATTTCATAAAGCAATTCACAATCCTTTCGTAAGACAAAAATATCTTTAAATAATCAAACGTATTATAACACACATTCTAAAAATTTAATAGACTATAAAAAAGAAAACTTAAAAAGTCGAAAAAAGGCGACGAAAAAAACTTTACAAAAACACTAAAAAGTATTATTATGAAATCATTAAATTGCAATTTATTTATTTTATTCGCGAAAAAATTAATTCAAAAAACTAATTTCAGAGAAAAAATTTTAAACTTTTCAAAATTATTTAATATCAAAACACTCAAATACAATTCAAGAAAAATAACTTAATTACATCCAAAATTAAAGAAAGAAGGAAGAAATATTATAAAAGCAGAAAAAGTAATAATAATGTTTTTTATAATAACATTATTGTTCAGTACAAAAATAATACTTCCAATTGCCAAATACTCATCACACAAACTAAAGAAAATATATCAGACAACTCAAATAATTAAAAAAGATGAAATAAAAGAAGAAACAGAAGAAAAAAGTAAATGGCAAATAGAAATACCCAAGATAAATCTAAAAGCAGAAATAAAAGACGGAACAGACAAAGAGACATTAAATAACTATGTAGCACACTTTAAAGAAAGTTCATATATAAATGGAAATGTATGCTTAGCAGCACATAATAGAGGATATAAGGTTAACTATTTCAAAAACTTGAAACAATTAAATCAAGGAGATGAAATAATATATGAATTTAAAAATATAAAAAGAACCTATATAGTAACAGAAAGTAAAATAATAAAAGACACAGATGTACAAGTAATAGAAGAAACAAAAGAAAACATAATAACACTAATAACCTGTGTTGAAAACCAACCAGAAAAAAGAAGATGTATAAAAGGAGTATTAAAATATGAAAATTAAAAGAATAATAGCAATTGCATTAATATTAATAACATGTGTATACACTAATATATCGCATGCAACTTTCAATATTGATAAAGCAAGAATCTATTCAAAAGGAAACTGTCAATATTTATTAAGAAACAGAGAAACAGGTGGACTAATAATTGTTGCAAAAGCATTTTATAAAAACAATGGAAAGGAATACCCAGCATACTGTTTAAATGTAGAATTATCAGGAGTAGGAGCAGTTGATGGATATGATGTAACAGTAAATGAAGCAGTTAGTAATCCACTAGTATGGAGAGTAATAAAAAATGGATATCCATATCAAAGTTTAGAAACACTTGGAGTAGCAAATGAAGAAGAAGCATTTACAGCAACAAAACAAGCAGTATATTGTGTTTTATACAATAATGACAAAAATGACTTTTACAAATATGAACCATTAGGAGAAGCAGGACAAAGAACATTAAATGCAATGAAACAAATAGTATCAAAAGCAAGAAATTCAAACGAAACAAAGCCAAGCAATACTATAAATGTAGAATCAACAAGTAAATGGGAGATAGACCAAAAGGATAAAAATTATATAAGTAAAAAATTTAAGATTACATCACAAGCAAGTGCAGAAAGTTACAATATATCAATAAACAATAACAAAGAAAAACAAATAAAAATTACAGACATGCAAGGAAAAGAAATAACTAAAACAAACAGTAAAGAATTTAAAATAATGATACCAATAAGAATATTAGAAAAAGATGATAAATTTGAAGTAAAAGTAACAGCAAATTTAAAAACATACCCAATACTATATGGAAACTCTAACAATCCAAAACTACAAGATTATGCTCTAACTGGAGAAATATTTGAACCAGGAGAGGGAAAACTAACAGTAAACTATCAGAAAAATACTAGTGAAGTAAAAATTATAAAAAAAGATGGAAGTGGAACTAAAAATTTAAAGGGAGTAGAATTTAGAATTTTAGATTCAAAAAACAAAGTTGTATATAGCAATTTAAAAACAAATGAAAAAGGAGAAATAATAATAAAAGGAATATTACCAGGAAAATATTATTTAGAAGAAGTTAATACAATAGATGGATATAAGAAACTAGAAGATAAAATAGAATTTGATACAACATTAAATGAACAAGTAAAAATAACTGTAAAAAATCAAGAAAAAGAAATTGAAATTGAGAAAGAAGAAAAAGAAACACAAAAAACATACTCAGAAAAAATAAATAAATTACCAGTTCAAGAAAAAATAAATAAACTACCAGTAACAGGTATGTAAAAAGTGGGAGCCCCCATGACTAACAGATTAGCCACGAGGGTTCCTAAAAAGTTGCTTTATTCAGTTGTTTTTATGCATATAACTTACCACGTTCACGAGTTACCCGATTGCAATCTGCATCAAGTACTTTCTGATATTCAGATTCCAACTCTGCTGGATCGAGAAATAAAACCTGCTTATTTACATCGATTCTGAGCTTTTCTGAACCTGTATTAGACTGCTGGCTAAGTTTTTCATACAGCCAACGGCGTTCATCAGCCAACACGTTGATGTCCCTGCCATAGCTAGGGTAAGTGTGTCTTGCATCCTTAAGTGTAGTACACTTCTGTGCAGAAATAAGATTATATTCTGCCGTTTTCCGTAATTCTTGTGTAGATTTTGGAATAGCAACTCTCGAATATGTCATATAATGACCTCCTTTAAAAGATAAATTTAAATTGCATATATATATTATAAAACAAATTAACATAAAAGTCAATTAACATAATATTGAAAAGAAAAAATAAAATGTAGGTTAGTCAAACATATGACACACTTTATTTAAAAATAAATATTTATAACA
>CANCZH010000105.1 GCA_947382445.1 uncultured Clostridium sp.
ATGTAACAGCAAATTCAAGCGACAATGGAACACAATATAACTACTATATAGAAGCTTATGACAGTACAGGAGAATTATTAAGTAAATCAAATTAATATTATTTAAAATACGAGAACACTTAGAGTTCAATTACTCTAAGTGTTTTTGATGCTAGAAACTAGAATTTCCTAAAAACTATTTTATGTATATTACATATATGTTATAAAGAGCATTTTCCTATACTTTGAAAAAATAATGACTTATATTAAAAATAGAGTAATAAAGTATAGGAGGCACAAATGAAAAAGGTGTTTAAGATAACAATAATTATAAGCATAATATTAATTCTAGGAATAGTAATATTATTTTGTAGCAAAATTAATAAAATATCACTAATAGAAAATATAAAACAAAAAATAGCCAAAACAGAAGAAATACAAACAGCAAATGAAGTTACGACAATTGATGTTACTGACTTAGAGGACAATGAAAATCTAGAACATGAACATATATTTAAAACAATGTATGATGAAAATAAGCATTGGGAAGAATGTACAGTTTGTGGAAAATTCCAAAATGAAATGGAACATAGTTTTACAACAACATGGAATTTAGGAAGTGAATCATGTTTATATAATAATGGATACACTAAGACTTGTCCATGTGGATACTCAAAAACAGGACATAAACCATGTGTGTGGGATGGTAAATCATATAGAATATATTATTTTACACATCAAAAATTATGTAGCAACTGCAAGAATAGTATACTATATGAATATTATTATAATGGCACATTGTATAACAAGCCATTTGATTCTGAATTTGCAAGGGGAAATGAAGACTTGGTATTATATTATGAATTGTGTCATGATGATAATGGAATAATGGATTGTAACAATTTTAAAAATCGTAGCTGTAAAATATGTAAAAAAACATATAATAAACCAGAGCATGCTTTAGTAACTGATAAAGACACAGGAATAATTTATTGTATAAGATGTTTTAAAGAATATGGAAAAGTTATAGAAAGCACAATAACCAATGACTTAGAAACACCAGTAACATATACATTGACAGATAAAATTATACTTACAAATGGAGCTAAACTTATTTCATCAGAAGGAATACCAAATTCATCTAATATTTATTTAGATAAGGATCAATATAGTATAACAAATAAAAATACTGACGGAAGTGAATTTACAGCAATAACTATTGCAAAAAGTAAATCAAGTTATAAACAATGGTTTAATAGTTTTCATCAAAGACTATCTGTAAATATAGATGGGCAAGCAGTTACTATGGATATGGTAGTTCGTAAGGTTTCACCAGATTTGATAAGTCCAGAAATAACAGAGATAACAACAGAAAATGAAAATACACTAACAGAATGGAGCAAAACAAAGCCAATTATAGTTATGGGAACAGAAAATTTCTGTGATACAGTATCAATAGAAATAATTGATAATGAAAAAAATATTATATTTTCAGGTAATAGTATTGTAAAAGATAAAAAATTTTCAATTTCATGTATTCCAGAAATAGAAGTAGGAGTAGAAGGAAGAGAATTTAAAGTTATCATTAAAGATGCTTTTGATAATATAGCAGAACAAGAATTTACAATAGCAAAAGTAGATATTGTACCACCAACTTCAACATCTGGAACAGAAATATTAGGAGACTGGGCAAAATCGAAAGACTTCACATTCACAGCGACAGATTATGGAATAGGAGAAGTGTCAATAGCATTCAATGACATTGAAGATTTACAGCTAGCAAAAGTAAATGAAAATACATATTCAAGAGATTACAAATTTACAGGAGATGTATACAAGCCAAAACAACTATCAGTAATGTATAAAGATGGACTAGGGAACACATCAATGCAGAAAATAACAATAGATAAAATAGATAATACAGCACCAACAATAACGAATGTAGAGATACATAATAATACAATAACAATAACGTCAAATGATGAACATGAAACACTTGGAGAAGGTTCAGGAGTGGTAAAATACAGATACTTAGCAAGTGAAGAAAAAATAGAAAATCCAACATTAACAATAGAAAATAGTACAGAAGTAAATAAAACAAAAGAAATAAAAATAAAAGATATCTATAAAATGAAATACATATATGTGATTGCAGAAGATTATGTAGGAAACACAAGTGAAGTATATGAATTTAAAGTGCCAGAACTAAAACTAACAGCAACAGTAAATCCAAACACGCCAAACGGAAAAGGGGAAATAATCTTAAATTGGTCAAGCTATGATGTAGCAGATAAATATTTTGTGATATATCGTAAAAAAGAAAATCAAGAAAACTGGGAAACAATAGTTAATTTAGAACAAAGATTAACAGGAAGTACATATACAGACATTTTAGCAAATGATGAAGTAAAGCCAAATATACAAAGCATAACAATAACAGGAGATACTGAAAACAACAATATAAATGTAACAGCAAATTCAAGCGACAATGGAACACAATATAACTACTATATAGAAGCCTATGACAGTACAGGAGAGTTATTAAGCAAATAAAATTAATAGTATTCTAATAAAGGAAACTTAGAGTAGAAAGATACTCTAAGTTTTTTTAGATAGTAACAATTAAACTATTTTATGTATATTACATACATGTTATAAAGGGAAAATTCCTATACTTTGAAAAGCTAATGACTTATATTA
The DNA here is from genome assembly GCA_947382445.1 of uncultured Clostridium sp. Next base: position 2,679 of record CANCZH010000105.1, read on the forward strand.
AAAATAGAGAAATAAAGTATAGGAGGAACAAATGAAAAAGATATTTAATATAACAACAATTACAGTAATAATATTAATTCTAGGAATAGTAATGTTATTTTGTAGCAAAATTAATGAAATATCAATAATAGAAAACATAAGACAGAAAATAGCCCAAACAGAAGAAATACAAAATGCAAGTGAAATTACAACAATTGATGTTACTGATTTAGAAGATAATGGAAATATGGAACATGAACATATATTAAAAACAATGTATGATGAAAATAAACATTGGGAAGAATGTACGATTTGTGGACAGAAAACTAATGAAAGCAATCATAATTATGAAGATAATGGTTGGACAATGGGAAATAGTTGTAGTGAAGATAATTTACACAAATTTAGTTGCATATGTGGCTCTAATTATACAAAATCAGAAAAAATAAATAATCATAAAATAAGATATGATAATGATTCAGCAGATTGCGTATATTATAGACATTGTACTAATCGTTGTGGTTTGTCGGATATCATACATGAATGTATAAAAAGTGATGGATCCAGGATTAACTGTGTAAACCCTGGAAAATGTAGTTTATGTGGTTTTTATTATGCTAAAAGTAGTGTTTCTCATTATGCAGTGAGTTCATGTAACTTGAAAGAAAATTGCGAAAATCGAAATTTGGAATGTGCTAATTGTGGGCTAGATTTAGGATACTTAAATTATTTATACGTTACTAAAGAAACAGATATAGAATATAAAATTTATGCAAGTCTAACAGTTGTTGACGGACATACGTATTATAAAATTGAACATGGCAATGGTTTTGAAACTAACAGTAATTTGTCATATGTACCTAATATTAATGGAAAAACATGGACATTTATTGCAACATTAAATCTTAATGAATATTTAGAAAGAGGTTCAACATTTTATATTGCTTTTAGAGGAAAGTATAATAATATAAGTACTTCCATGACAATGAATGTAGAGTTATATGAATTAGATAATATAGAGCCAATAATATCAAATATAGCAATGAGAGATGGAAATGAAGAGTTAACAGAATGGAGTAAAACAAAGCCAATTATAATTTCAGGAACAGAAAATTATACGAAATCAGTAACAGCGAAAATAATAGATAATAAAAATAATATAATTTATCAAGGAACAGTACCAGTTAATGATAAAAAATATTTAATAAAAAGCATACCAGAAATAGAAGTAGACAAAATTGGAAAGGCATTTACAATAATTGTAACAGATTCTTGTAATAATAGTGCTAGTCAAGAATTTACAATAGCGAAAGTAGATAGTATACCACCAACTCCAACATCTGGAACAGAAATATTAGAAGATTGGGCAAAATCAAAAAACTTCACATTCACAGCAACAGATTATGGAATAGGTCAAGTGTCAATAGCATTCAATGACATAGAAGACTTGCAACTAGCAAAAGAAGATGAAAATACATATTCAAGAGATTATATTTTTACAGGAGATGTATACAAGCCAAAACAACTATCAGTAATGTATAAAGATGGACTAGGGAACACATCAATGCAGAAAATAACAATAGATAAAATAGATAATACAGCACCAACAATAACGAATGTAGAGATACATAATAATACAATAACAATAACGTCAAATGATGAACATGAAACACTTGGAGAAGGTTCAGGAGTGGTAAAATACAGATACTTAGCAAGTGAAGAAAAAATAGAAAATCCAACATTAACAATAGAAAATAGTACAGAAGTAAATAAAACAGAAGAAATAAAAATAAAAGATATTTATAAAATGAAATACATATATATCGTTGCAGAAGATTATGTAGGAAACACAAGTGAAGTATATGAATTTAAAGTACCAGAATTAAAACTAACAGCAACAGCAAATCCCAATACGGCTAATGGAAAAGGAGAGATAATTCTAGACTGGTCAAGCTATGATGTAACAGATAAATATTTTGTGATATATCGTAAAAAAGAAAATCAAGAAGAATGGGACACAATAGTTAGTTTAAAACAAAAATTAACAGGAAGTACATACATAGATACATTAGCAAATGATGAAGCAAAGCCAAATACACCAAGCATAACAATAACAGGAGATAAGACAAATAATAATATAAATGTAATAGCGAATACAACAGACAATGGAACACAATATAACTATTATATAGAAGCATATGACAGTACAGGAGAATTATTAAGCAAATCAAATTAATAGTATTTTAATAAAG
>CANCZH010000106.1 GCA_947382445.1 uncultured Clostridium sp.
TCATTCATTTGTGTTCTCCTTTTTCTTTTTGGCACATTTTAAATCTTGTAATACACGTGGTGTATATTGCCTATTTTCTTGATTACTTCGTAATGTTTCTATATTTCTAATTGTTGCCTCTGTTTCAGCACAAATTCCTTTAGTTATAAACTTATTCACATATGGTTTTAAAGTATTAATAAGATCAATTTTATCTTTTGCAATTCTTCTTTTTTCTAAAAATTCTTTTTCTAAATTATGTAGTTTCACTATTTCTATTGCATTTAACTTACTAAATTCTCTTTCGTGTCTTGTATCACATACACCATCTTCAGCAGCAATTAATTCAGCTTTTAGTTTTTTCTCTATTTCATCAATATTTTTGAAAAAATAATCTATATTATTTAACAATTCTAATGTTTGTTCCATGTCTTCAATCATCATAAAATTATCCTCCTTCGTGTATTTTTTTCTTACTTGTGTTTGTTTTTGTGTTTCAGCATTTTATAGCAATTTGTAATATTATGTTAATTAGTGTTACATACTTATATGGTTTCCTGTTCTTTTCTTAAATCTGTCACAATATTCAAATAATCCCGTTTGTTGTCCTTTTAATAAACAACGTGGCATTTGTTGAGTTGGAACACACCATTCGCAATTTTCACATATTTTTAATCTTCTTGAAATTAGTTCATCTTCTCTTACTGCCATAATTACCACTCTCCCATCTCATAAACTGTATTAACATCGAATTGTTCACTTAGTTCGGTTTGTTGTAATGCTGATAGTATGCATTTTTTAAAGTATTGTTTTGGTATTTGAATTTTTGTTTTCGTATTTGCAATAGCAAAATTCTTTAAAGCATACATTAATTTCTTTGAATTAAGTTCTAGAATTTTCTCTCTTGTATCAGCATTTATGTACATTTCCTTAATTATTTCTTGTATTTCAATTGCTAATCCTGGATTCAAAATGTGTAATTCGCAATAAGATATTATGCGTTCATATTCCATCTTTTCCATCTCATCCATCATGTCATCAAGCGATTTGTTTTCTTTATACACGTGATTAGATGGATAGATGGATTTTATTTCTTTTAATTTAATTTTATTTGATTTAGATTTGATTTGATTTTGTTCAGTTCCGTTCAATTCCGTTGCAAATCTTCCAACGGCTGTTCAACATCTGTTGCATTATTATTCAACGGTTGTTCAACGTCCGTTCCATTTTCGTTCATTTCTTTTTCTTTTTTTTGCCTTCTTACTTCTGCAGATCTTTTTCCTGCAATTCTTGCTTGTTCTGATTTTTGTTTTTGTTTTTCTATCATTAAATTCATTCGGTTAAGAAAGGATTTGCTGTAGAATTTATCATCTTCTAATACAAATAATTCATACTCATTAATACAATCGTTTATAAATTTTTCTACATCAATTTTTGTTCCAGTTAATACTTTTATGGATCTAAAAACTTTCTTGTTATAATCCAATTTGAAATCTTCTTCTTTTCTCATTCTTTCAATGATAAACCACCATAGTGCATAACTTTCAAAACCATGATCTGCACGCATACCTACAATTTTTTCATCAAAGAAAGCATCACTATCGTGTGAAAAAAATTCTCTACTACTCAAAATCAACTCACCACCTATCCAATCACATTTTTGCTTTAGTTTGTTACTGATTCTACTATTACTTTTAATCCGCTGTTAATTGCAGATTCAACAAGCATTTTAGTTACATCAATTGATAGAATAAGTGGCACAATGACTTCTTCTTGAGTCTTTGTATCTATGATAGTTATTTTTGCTCTATTTTCCATTTTGCTATTTTCTCCTTTCTTCATTTTCTTTTAATAAATTTTCAAGTGTCATTTGCTGATTGTTATATACATCATTCAAATACCTTCGTTCGCATATTGGTCCAAATCCTCTTTGAATGCTCCTCCATGTTTTCAGTTCTTTTCCACACATTCTGCATTTGAAATCTGTATCTTGTATGTCGGGATGTTTTTTTAATGCTTTTATTGCTAAACTAATGGCCTTTATGTCTTGCAGAAATACCTCATCTAATTCATTATTATGGACGAAACTTAATCTATCTTTTTTCAAATCTTCTAGTTGACTTATTGCTTTTACACTATTCATATAACCACCTCTTAAAATGGATATAATTTTAATTCGACATTCAATCCTGGTCTTGCAATTGTAGTCGGTATTCCTGTCTGTTCATATACTTTTTCTTTCATTATTTGTTCATTTGAATTGTCGTTTGAAAGGTGACAAAGTATTATTTCTTTTGCATACTTCAAATCATTTGATTGCAAGAATTCCAATAAATTATCTAAACTAAAATGACTTTCCAATAGTCTTATATATCTTGATCTGTTTATTATTCCATTTTCTACATTTTCTTTTGCTATTTCTTTTATGTAGTTGCATTCCAAAAGTAAATAATTCAATTTACTAAACCTATATTTTATGTAATACGTATCTGTAGCATAAAGCAATTTTTCTCCTGTAGGCTTATATTGTATTAAAAATCCTAGTGGTTCATTTGCATCATGTTGTGTGTCAAATGGTAATATTATAAAGTTTCCTATCGTAAATTGCTCTAATGCTTTTATTATTTTAAATCTATGACCTTTCAAATCTAATTTTGCAAAAGTCCCTTTTGATGCATATATATTCATTCCATTTAATGCGAAGTTAGGTGCATATTTTAAATGGTCCATATGTTCATGTGTTATGAGTACACCTTGAATACCTTTGAAATTAAATTTTAATTCTCTTTGAACATCCTTGAAATTGATACCTGCATCTAATACCAATCTTTCATTTGGTGTTGCTTCTATTAGGTAGCAATTTCCTGATGAACTGCTACCTAATATTTTTAGTTGCATTAGAATGCTGGTCCTTCATCTGCAGTATTTGTATCTAATACTTCATTTTCTTCTATTGATGCATTTTCAGTATCTTCAACAATGTCTGTTGTTTCTGGTTTTATATCAATTACTTCTTTGTTAGCTTTTTCTTGAATTTCATATTCAACTTCACTTTCTTTTAACTCCTCATCTGATGTTTCAAATGCTTGTTTTATCATGTTCAAGTTACTATCGTCTTTTGTATTTATGTAATACTTACAAATCTTGTTTATTACTGTTCTCTTGCACATATCTTCGGTGTATAATGAATGTGTGCTGTCTTTGCCTTCTGGATTTAATTTTGACTTTTTCCATGATGCTTTTATTTGGTCTAATGTCATTACGACACTTTCTTCAGTATTATCTTTATATAAAATAGTAGCATAAGCTCCTACAATTTTGGCTTTATTGATATTTTCAAAACTTCTTGTATGTGTTCTTATTAATGTTTTTCCTCTTTTTATTTCTGTTTCTAATTTATCGCCTTCATATATTACTTCTGCAGTAATATCTTCTATTTCTCCAAATTGTTTTGCAACTGTTATTGATCCAAAGTATGACCTCATCAAAGTTAATTGATTTCCATATGGTATGAAGTAGCATTGATTCTTCATTGGGTTTAATCCTTGTATAACCATATTCAAAAGTGCATTGGCCACACTCTCTCTTGTGCATACCTCTAATGCTAATTTTCCGTTTTTGTCTTTAACATCTTGTAGTTTTAACCATGCACTTTTTAATGCATTTTCTGGACTATAATTGTTTGGAAAATAAATCTGTCCGTTTGATTGAAATTTTTGTATTTTATTTAATACATTATCTGTTATGTTTGCCTCTTCTTTTACTACAGGAAGTTTGTTTGCTTCCTTTTTAACCATTTCATTACTCATAATTATTCAACCCCCAACTCTTTCATCATTTTTATAAATTTCTCGGCTTTTTCGCCTTCTATTTTTCCTACTGCTACCTTCATTTCTTTTTCATTATTGTTATTTTCTTGATTTTCTTCTTGTTCTACTTCTTGCTCCGCTTCTTGCAATGATTGTCCTGCAACTAATCCACTTATAAAAGCTAATCCTATTTTTTCTAATTCATTTAATTCTTCTAACATATTATTTTGCCTCCCTTATTATAAATTTAATTGCTGTTCTTTCTTCATTTTCAATTATTACTGTGCTAAATGCTGGCACACATATTAAGTTAATTCCTGATGATGCCACAAATCCTCTTGCTATTGCTATTGCCTTTACTGCTTGATTTACTGCTCCTGCTCCTACAGCTTGCATTTCTACTTTTTCTTTTTCTGATAATACCCCTGCTATTGCTCCAGCAATTGCATTTGGGTTTGATTTACTTGATATTTTTAATATTTCATTATTCATTTTCTTTTCCTACCTTTCTAATCTTCTGATACTGATAAGAATTTCTTATCTCCTCTGTATCCAAAACATAAATTTCCGCCATCACATATTAAGGCTAATTCATCTAATGTCACTTCATTAGGACATTTATAAATTCTATATTCTCCATGTGCATAACAAGCCTTTCTTGAATAAACTATATCGTTTTGTTCTAATTCTTCGCTTGTAGGTGCTCTATGGTCAATATCACTAACTTTTAATATTTTGTATTTTTTCTTTAATTCTTCATATATTTGTCCATTTATTTTCATCATTTCCCTTTCATTTTCTTTGAAAGCATATGATGAATATACTTTTTTTTCCATCTATATCACCTCAATTCTTAGCTTTGTATCTTCAGTTACTATTAAGCTAATTATTTGTGCATTTATTGTGCATAAAGTGTTGATACTTTCTCTGTTGTCTATGAATATTGGTGCTGAATTATTGTAAAATTTAGATAATGTTTTTATAATGTCTAATCCTGCAATTATTTTGTGTGCGTTGTTTACATCTGAGTATGG
>CANCZH010000107.1 GCA_947382445.1 uncultured Clostridium sp.
ACTATAAGTTTTATTTGACTCCCCAGCATAGCTGGGGGTTTTACGCTAAAGTTAATAAAAACTACTGAATTCTGTTAAAATTCAGTAGTTTTTGGTGGAGATGAGGAGAGTCGAACTCCTGTCCAAGAATTTCATTCCTATAAACTTCTCCGAGTACAGTTTGTTATTATTTATTCATTTCAAAGTAGTTAACAAACAAACTTTTTTGAAATATATCTTCTAAATTCCCTCTATTACCGAAGATTTTAATAGATTCGTTTCCTACTAATCGTCGCCTTATCTTTAGCCGTAGGTCTCTAAAGTAAGACGTTGCTGCAATTAGGCAGCAAATGCTAATTCGTTATTATCAGCGTTTATTTTTAATTTGTACCTTTTTAGGTGGCCAGGTACATCCACCACTCGCTATTTATAGTTCAAAAAAGCTGTCGAAACCTTTACATCCCCATGATATTTTTATTATATCATTAATCTTATCATTTATTCAAGCATTTATCTGTTTAATATTTTAGTAATTTTAAACAAATAAAATCTACATAAATATTAAATAATTGAATACAAACCAAAAATGGCAAAAACTTCCTAACATTACAAATATATGGAATATTTCATGAAACCCAATATGTTTTGTATTTATTTTAGGCCATTTCAATCCATAGTTTATGCCTCCAATTGTATAAAAAATTCCTCCTGCTAATAGCCACCCTAAAGCTTCCATTCCTCTTGGTATATTAGAAAATGTTTGTATCATTGGGAATACTGCAATTATTACTATCCAGCCCATTGCAATATAAATTGAAGTTGTTAACCATCTTGGTGCATCTATCCATACTGCTGTTAATATAGTTCCTAATATTGCTAGTCCCCAAACTATTCCAAATATACTCCAGCCCCATCCACCTCTTATTGGTCCTAAACATATTGGTGTGTATGTTGCTGCAATTAATATATATATCATTATATGGTCAAACTTTCTAAATACTCTTGTTCCTTTTTCTTTTAAATTTAATAAGTGATATAAGCTACTAAATGTATATAGTAAAATTAGTCCTGTTCCAAAAATTGTACAACTAACTATGTCCCATGCCTTTTCATTACTATATATACTGCAATATACTATCATTAGTACTAATCCTGCTATTGATAGTACTGCTCCTATAAGGTGTGTAAATCCACTTACTGGATCTTTTATTTTTCTCATTTGTGCCTCCTTTAATCTAGTATTTTATACTAGATTATCACTTGTTAGTTACTTTGTCAATTAAAATATTGACTTATTTTTTCCAAATTATCAAAACCAGTTTGTCTAAATATATCATATGCTACTATGGCAACTGAATTAGAAAGATTTAGAGATCTAATTTTTTCTTTCATTGGAATTCTTATTGTATTTTTTAAATATTTTTTTAATATATCCTCTGGTAGACCTTTTGTTTCTTTTCCAAATAATATAAATACTTCTTGCATTTTTTCATAATTAATATCAGAATACACATGTTTTCCTTTGGTTGTTACAAAATACATATTATTTTTTTCTGGTGAATATTTATTTAAAAATTTTTCAAATGAGTCATGTTCTTCTATTTCTAATTTATCCCAATAGTCTAATCCTGCTCGTTTTACTTGTTTTTCAGAAATATCAAATCCTAAAGGATATACTAAATGTAGTTTAGCTCCAATTGCTGCACATGTTCTTGCTATATTTCCTGTATTTTGAGGTATTTCTGGTTCTACTAATACTATATGCATTTTCATTTTATTTTCTCCTTATGATTTATTTTTATTTAATCATTCTAACATATTATATTGATAAAATATAATATGTTAGATAACTCGACTATCTAATTTTTACTTAACATTTTTATTGCTTCAGCTTCATTTTTTACAAAAAATATATCTTTACCATTATTGCTTTCATATATGAAATCTTTTAATGGTTTACTTGTATATTTTGAATAATCCCCATATATAGCAAATTTAGTCTGATAATTTATAAATTTTTGCAAAATTTCTCCTGCTAACCCATTACTTAATATAAAGAAGTCTTCTACTACTGCATCTTTATTCAGTCCTATTTTTTTGCAATTTGTTTCATATTTGATAGTCATAATAAAATCTATTGCTGATTGAACATCTTTTATAATAATTTCATTAGTTTTTACTATGGCTATATCATTTATAATTTTTTCTTCCAATTCTATCCCCCCTTAAAATTGACTATCTAATTTTTGGGTCAAGTCCTTTTTTATAAATTCATTATATTATTTTTTAGTATGGCAAACAAGTAAAAATCATATATTTTTAAATATTGTCTTGTCATTGCCTTTAAATTAGCATATAAGCCTTTTACCTATACTATTATTTCATCAGGCTTGTTATATAGAGTCGAAATCTCCCTCACTATATAAAAATAGGAATAAAAGCAGAACTGTCAATTTGTTAGATTTATTGTTCTAACTTAAATTCTAATATAAATATTTTATAAAAAAATTAGATGTAAACCCATTTATTTACATCTAACAGTATACATGTAATTTAATATTATTCTCCTTTATTTTTTTTCTTAATTGGAATCCAAATTTCACAATAATATTTCTCATCATCTATTCCCTTTTTATAATCTTTAGGATTTGAATACATTTCAATATTATATCCTGCTACAATTTCATAGTCATGTGAATTTGGTAACCATTCTTTAAATATTTTTTCATTTGTTTCTTTAATTGTTACACTTGATTTTCCTATACATGAAAAAATTACCCAAGTAAACTTTGGTATTTCTATAACTTCAAAATCTTTAGGAATTTTCAATTTAGAATTATAATCATCTCCAATAATATATTCAAAAGAAGCAGACCCCATATTAGTATCAATATTGATACCATACTTTGCATTTATTTCGTTAAATTCACTTTTCATAAAAAACTTTTTCCATATCTTTGGTACATCTTGATATGCAGTTTCATATTTAAAACTATCTTTCAATCCAATAACTTTAAATGCCTCTTTTTCTTCAATTTTATACTCCATCGTATTTCCACCTTTCAAAATTAAATTTATTTTCAATGGTGTAAACTCTTTTATTTTAGCACCATTACGAACTGCTGTTGGAGTAGAACCATGAAATCTTGTAAATGCTTTTGTAAAACTATCTGGAGAATCATATCCATATTTTAAAGCTATCTCAATTATTTTATTATTAGTATGCAATAATTCATAACCTGCAAGTGATAATTTTCTATTTCTAATATATTCACTTATTGAGTAACCACATAACATAGAAAATCCTTTTTGAAAGTAAAATGATGATATATATGAATAATCTGCAATATCTTGAATAGTAATATCATTCGTTAAATTATTTTCCACATATTCAATAGCTCTACTAATAGATTCACTCCAATTCATTTTTTTCTCCTTTCAGTTCATAAATAAATTTTAACTTAAAAAGATTTATTATACCCGATATTTTTTGTTAATATTTGTCTATATAATTAAAGGACAAATTTAAAAATCTGCCATATGCATTCTTCAGTCCATTATTCACTTATATGATCTTTTACTATCTTAAATAAAACTTATTTGCTCTCCTTTATCTTGAACTATTAAACTACTTGGCTTTGATTCTGTTATTTTATCTGTTTCTTTTATAGTTCCTAATAATAATGGCGAATTTTTATTGTGCAAGTTTACATTTTCTTTTGCTAAATCTGGTCTTTTATTTGCATAACAATATTTACAACCATTTAAACAAGTATCATAAGCTCCAATATCTCTACTTGGTATACAATTACAACCTTTTCTCATAGGTTTTGCTTTTATAGTTTTATATTTTACATTATTGGCTTGTTCTAATATTTCTGGTGTTGTGCAACCTGATATATGAATACCATATTTCTCATTATTTTCATCTGTGCCACAAGTTTGAGTATATAGCTCATTCTTCTTTGATATTTCTCCAATACCTTTTAAAATTGTGATTTTATCATTTTCTGTAAATGGTATTATTTCAGGCATGTTATAGTTTAGTTTCTTATACATTTCTACAAAGCTGAATATACATCTTTGAATATACGGTGCAATTTGTTTTGCCATATATTCAAATGTTTCTAAATGTTTTTCTATTGTATATTTTTTAGTTAAAAGTATTGGATCATATCTCCATAAAACTTTTTCTTTTCCAACTATTTTTGATAATTCTATAAGTGTATTTATAGATTCATTTATACTTGGTACATTTGGCTCTACATCTCTGTCATAAGCTGTTATTGTATAATGACATATAATTCTATACTTATTATTTATTTCTTCCATATATTTCATCATAGGCTTATAGTTCTTTGAACAGAACATTAAACAATCTACATCGTCTGGCTTTAGACTTATTTTAGATACATTATTTTGAAATAAAGGATTTCTTGAATATGCAAATCCTTCATTTATTCTGTTCATTAGCCATTCACTATAATAATTTACTATATCTGTTCTTCCACCTACATTTACTATCATTGTTATCTCTCCTACCACTTACTAATTCTTGTTGCGATTATATAATAAAAGAGAGAGAATTTCAAATTATTATCACCCTTACATACCTATTTCAACGAGTAATAAATCTATTTAATACTTTTTCTAAGCAGAAAGTAATAATTTGAAAATTGCGTAATCATTATTAAACAATAGAAATAAAAAACGATGAATTGGGTTGAAATGCACCCCATTTAGTAGACGCAAATAAAAAAACAATTTGTGTTAAAATC
>CANCZH010000108.1 GCA_947382445.1 uncultured Clostridium sp.
TTTTTGAAAATGAAAAATTTTAATTTTTGGAGGTAGATTTTTATGAGTAATTTAAGAGAAGTTAATGATGATATTTTGAAAGATTGGTTAGATTTTAGAGAGGATACTATTGCTAGTCTTACTTGTGCAGAGGATAAAAAGCATTTTATTTGCTTTGAGGAGATTTCTGAGAGGATTTTGAGAAATGTTCCTGAACAGAATAAAAAGTATGTTGAGAAACAATTGAAACAGCTTGATGATAATTTTTTTGATTATATTTGTTATTGGAATGAGAAGTATTATAGAAATGAGTTTTGTGATGGAGTACAGCTGATTATGGGATGTTACAATAAATAATCAAATGTCTCTTCCGAAGTTTTTTCAAAATTCTGAAAAAACTTCGGATTTTTATGTGCTTTTTTCAAGTTTACTTAGAGTCTTGGTTTAATTCTTTATTATCATCTGTTTTATTATTTTCATCATAATCATCCCAAATATCATCTATTAAAAAACTCTCAAATTTATTATTTTTCCATTTTTTCCTATCTTCCTGTTCTTTCTTATACACTATACATTTTTTACATTTAGGAGAATTTAAACTACGACTTTTATGGCTTTTATAGTGCTTATATTTAATAATAGTATCATCTGAATTTAGTTGTACTTGAAGAGCAGAATCAGTACAATAGCCAGTTTTAGGATGATATTTTTCTGTAAAGCAAAAATACTTATAATTATGTTTCTTCTTTAATTCATCATAATATTTTTTCTTTAAATATATTGTTCCTGAACATCCATTTCTATACCATATACCTTCATTATTATTAACCAATACAACCTTTTCATTATTAGAATTAATCCATGAAGTAGAAAATTTATCATAATTCAAATTAAGCTCTTTAATTATTATTGTAGGAGGCAAGTTAAAATCGGTTGTTACATATAAATCACTTAAATCACTGGAACTATATAAACTAGTTGACAATGTGTATTTTGTATTTTTATAATCATCTATATTTCCTCTATATTTTTCGGTCTCTATAGTGTATTTTCTATCATCATCACTAATATTTGACAGATTGTAATTTTCATCAATTGCTAGATTAATTGTATATGTATCTATCCAGCTATTACCATATTTATCATTAGACTTCTCATCTAATCTTATGTTGCCATAAATCATATAATAATCTTCATTTTCATATCTAATTGGTTGTATTAACTTTTTTATATTTTCCAAGCTTAATTCACTATCTTTTACCCATTTTATATTTTTTCTTTCTGGCAAAAATATTGTTTTTAAAATTTTATTATCTAAATTCTCGATACTTGAATTAAAAACAGCTATTGGATAATATATCTCTGCTTTTTCTCTGTATTTATCATACCAATTAAATTGATATCCTTTATAATCTCCATATACTTCAAACTCATTTGTATAATAATTACAAGTAATAGATCCATTAATGTATGAAAAAGATAAGTCTAATGCCTTATAAACAATTCCTTTTTCGATTTCTTCATAAACGTGAATATCTTCCAGTTCTTTTATTTTAATTCTATATTTCTTTAAATATTTTTTAAATATCTTTTGCCAAGCTAAATATATTTTTTTATCATCTATTAAATTTTCGTTTATATTATATTTTTCATCAATAAAGCACTCTTTAAAGTATGTACTATGGCAATTATCATCATCAAGACATTTAAAGTTCTTATTGATAAAATGGTTTACTTTAATTACGTTCTTTTTATCTTCTTCTATAAACTTTGTTTGAAATGCTATTGAAGAACTATAGGAATCAAATCCAAAAAAGTCGTAGTCATATTTAAATGAGAAAAAAACTCTATTTAAAAACTTAAAAATGTTGTTGTCTTTTCTCTTATCTATGTCTTTAAGTAAATTTATCTTTTGGAATCTTTCAAAATTTTCTTCGCCATATAAATAATTACTAATAAAATATATATTTTTAATATTGCATTGTTTTTCATCATCAATTCTATTAAAAAACTTGCTAATATCTTTATTATTCTTCTTCAGAGATCCCAATACTTGTATTATCATTTCTTGTATATATTCATCACTAATCTCATCATATGTTGAAATTAACTTATTTATATATCCAGGATAAATATTTGTAATTTCATACACTAATTTTTTGGACAATGCTCTAGTAACATTATTTACCGATGCTGAGCACCATATGCCATACCAAAATTTTTCTTCTATATAATTATCATCGTAAATAAATTTGCTAACTGTTTGGACATATCTTTTTAACTTATTTTTTATTTTTGTAACATCATATCTATCTAAATTTAACTGTTCATTTATATATATTTGCTTTAACCTACTATTTAAAAAATTTTTACAATTAAATGGATTATTCTCATTTCCACCTGCATTTACCAATAATTTCTTTATATGAATATTAGGTTTAAGATTTTTTTGAATTTTCTTTATATTTATATCATTTAAAATTGTCTCATTAAAAATATCTATATCTAAATAATCGTTCAACTCTGTTTCTTTTATTATTTTTATAGCAGTTTCTATATTATTTTCATATTTTTCGAATAACATTAATATTATTTTATCTTGAATACTATAAAACACTTTAATCATTTCATTTATATTGTTTTTGACTTCTCGAATTGATAAATCTTTTATTTTATCCATCAAAAATCTTGCTATTAAGTAGTCTGTTAATGTTTCATTAATAAAATACATATAAATATCATCATCATATTCATATGTTCCTATAAAATTATTTGTTTTCATTTTATTTATGTATTTCTCAAAATCAGTTGTTGTTATTCTATTTAACTCTGATACCTTTATTTCTTTAGTTTTATTTTCAAACATACTCTCTACTATATTTTTTGTTATATTCCAATCGGATTTAGATAACACTTTTTTTATAAATTGTTCATATATATATGTCCCTTTAGTTATTGGTTTTAATCTTTTATTTGTTAATTGATTTTCGCTAATTGTTTTAATTATCAACTTTAAATGTAATGGATTATTATCATATAATAGTTTATCATATATAGACAAATCTAAATTATATTTTTCAGCTATTTTTTCTAATGCATAATCTGGATCTACACCCGTAAAAACTTCTTCTTCATCAATTATTGTTTTTATTTTTTCAAGTTCTGATGAATTCATTGAAAAATCTCTATATGAAATTATTATTCGCAAATTTTGATTATTTTTATTTTCATTAATAAATGTTATTACTTCTTCTCTCAATGTTTTATCCAGTTCATTTATTGCATCAATTATAAAGTAAAATCTATCATTCTGTGTTATTTTTTTTATTTGATTATATATACTAGTTTCTATATTTTCACAATACTTTCCATATATACATAAATAATTAAATCTCTCATTTATTTCTTCTGAAAATTCATATAAAAATTGACTTTTGCCTATTCCTCCAGGACCACTTATTAAAAATACTTTATTAAATTTAAGTGCATTAATAACATCACTATAAGATGTATAATATTTTTCTATATACTGTTCTAAATAAGAATAAAGCTTTTCTAGTTCTTCTAATTTATCTTGATCTATTTTCATATTATAATTATACCTTTTTATAATTTCATTAATCTTATTTATAATTTCGCTTTGTTTAATCTGATCCTTTGTTAATTCTTTTCCCACATATCTATTTACTTCTCTCTCTAAAGGTAATTCTCCTAATATATAAGAAAATAGCCTTTTATTATCCCATTCGTAATGTTCTTTTACAATATCTTTTATCATAGCCTTTTTTTGAATTTCATTAAACTCTTCTATTTTCAATCTTATCACCTCTACAATAATTTTTGATTTTATTTCTACTTATTTTTGGTATTAATTATTAACTATGTTTATCAATTTATAAAAATAGCGATATTTTCACTATAAATTTAAAAGCAAAATAATCCTGTAACTTTTAATTACTCTCATACTTTGCTTTTCTTCTGTAATCTTATTCTAAATACTCTTTTAATCCATCAACTATTTTATAAACTTTAGTCATTGGATTTCTTTGTGATGCTTGTCCATCTTTGTTTAATTCTTCCATATATTCGCAATTCTTTATTGCAGTATGTAACTTTCCTCCACTTATAACCTTATCAAATATGTTTATATCGTTTTTAGTATAATCGCCTAAACCATTTTTCTGAAATTCTTTGCTAAGTTCTTGTAATACATCATCTTTTGAAACATACCTATTTACTTTCTTAAAATGTGCTAGTAGCCAAAGCTCAAAGTTAGGATTAGACCAAGCTACATTATAATTGCAATTGTCTATTGCTGAATTGAATTGTTCATCATTATAATCATCTTTGTCAAATACTACCCAGACTTGTCCATATACCTTATTAGCATGATTAACTGTTTTTTGAGTATATTTTACTAGAGATGTTGTATTCATTCCTGTCCCTTTTATATCAATATTTGGAATTAAAACATCTAACTTATTACCGTACTTTTCATTAATTTTTCTTTTTAGCCCATTAAAATAATTAGGCTCTGTTTTCTTTCCTTCACATACAATCAAGTAGTTGGCTGGTGCTTGCCTTTTACTTTTTAATCTGTCTTTTCTTGAAATGTTGTTATTTTTCATAATCTATATCAAATTCTTCCAATACTGGAATAGCACCATATCTTCCAGTTAAATAATCTTTATTGTATGTTGCAT
>CANCZH010000109.1 GCA_947382445.1 uncultured Clostridium sp.
AATTTTAAGCATATTGACAATATTTTGTAGCAAAATTAATAAAATCTCACTAATAGAAAATATAAAACATAAAGTAGTAAAAGTAGAAGAAATACAAACAGCAAATGAAGTTACAACTATTGATGTTACGGATTTAGAAGACAATGGAAAATTAGAACATGAACATATATTTAAAACAATGTATGATGAAAATCAACATTGGGAAGAATGTATAATTTGTACAGAAAAGAGAAATCAGAATAGTCATAGTTATACACAAACATGGGCATCAGGATTTCCATCATGTGAAAGTGGTAACTATTATACAAATTTATGTCAATGTGGATATTCATATAAAGGATATAGACCTTGTGTATGGGATGGTAAATCATATGCCAATGATCAATATAGACATTTTAAAAAATGTTCATTTTGCAAAGAATCATTTTGTAGTCATGGATATTATTTATATTCATATGGAAATGGAAAAATATATTATGAGCCAGGCAATGCAGTATGTACTGTTAATGGAAAAGAAATAACATGTAGTACAGGAGGAACTTGCAGTACATGTAAATATAAATGGAATAGTGGACAACATAGTCCTACATTTTCTGATGACAATAAAATGGTATGTCTTAAGTGTGGTAAGAATTATGGAGAATTTTTTCAAGAATTTAAAAGAGATAACAATGTTCCAGGAACATATACAATGATATCTAAATATAAACTTACTAATGGAGCAACGTATATTGATAATTGTGTAGATACCAATGATCAGTATAATCTATGGCCAGGTATTTTTAAAAGTGTTAAAAGAAAAGTTACAGAAAAAATATCAGAAACAGAATTTACTGTAACAACAACATTACAATTCAAAGATACATATAAGATACCTGCAACAAATTATTATTATATTACAAAAGCATATATAGATGAAACAGAAGATGGAGTAAGAAATGGAATAATAATTGGAATTAAAGAAAAAATAACACAACCAATAAGCCCAGATTTAATTAAACCAGAAATATTGAGTGTAGAAATGGAAAATGAAGAATTATTAACAAATTGGAGCAGAACAAAACCAATTATTATATCTGGAACAGAAAATTATTGTGAAACAGTAAAAGTAAAAATCTTAGATAATAAAGGAGAAATAGTTTTTGAGGGAGGAGGAAATGTTTCAAATAATAATTATGAAGTAAGATGTATACCAGAAGTAGAATGTGATACAAAAGGAAGAATATTTACTGTAATAGTGACTGATAGTTGTGAAAATAGTACAAGCAAAGAATTTTCAATATCAAAAGTAGATATTATCCCGCCAAAACCAACATCAAATGAAGAAGTAGGAGGAGACTGGGCAAAATCAAAAGATTTTACGTTTACAGCAACAGATTATGGAATAGGAGAAGTGCAAGTAGCGTTCAATGATATAAAAGATTTAAAGTTAGCAAATGTAGATGAAAATATATATTCAAGAAACTACAAATTTACAGGAGACGTATACAGACCAAAACAACTGTCAGTAATGTATAAGGATGGATTAGGGAATATATCAATGCAGAAAATAACAATAGACAAAATAGATAACACTGCTCCAACAATAACAAACGCAGAGCTACATAATAATAAAATAATAATAACATCAAATGATGAGCACGAAAGACTGGGAGAAGGCTCAGGAGTAGTAAAATACAGATATCTAGCAAGTGAAGAAAAGCTAGAAAATCCAGTGGTAACAAAAGAAAACAGTACAGAAGTAAGCAAAACAGAAGCAATAAAAATAAAAGAAATCTACAAAAAGAAATATGTTTATGCCGTTGCAGAAGATTATGTAGGGAATATAAGTGAAGTATACGAATTTAAAGTGCCAGAACTAAAACTAACAGCCATAGCAAATCCAAATACATCAAATGGCAAAGGAGAAATAATCCTAGATTGGTCAAGCTATGATGTAACAGATAAATACTTTATAATATATCGTAAAAAAGAAAATCAAGAAGAATGGGAAACAATAGTTAGCTTAGCTCAAAAATTAACAGGAAACACATATACAGACATCTTAGCAAATGACGAAGCAAAACCAAGTACACCTAATATAACAATAACAGGAGATGCTGAAAATAACAATATAAACATAACAGCAACTACAACAGATAATGGAAGCAAATACACCTACTATATAGAAGCTTATGACAGTACAGGAGAATTATTAAGCAAATCAAATTAATTTTATATTAAATACAAAAGACACTTGGAGTGACTGACACTCCAAGTGTCTTTTTAAGTAAGAATTAAATCCTCTTATAAAACTATTTTATGTATATTACATATATGTTATAAAGGGAATTTTCATATACTTTGAAAAAGAAATAACATATATTAAAAATAGAGAAAAAAACAAAGCTAGGAGGAAACGAATGAAAAAGAAATTTAAAATAATAACGATTATAGCAATAATATTAATTTTAGGAATAGTGATATTATTTTTTAGCAAAGTAAACAAAATATCACTAATAGAAAGCATAAAACAGAAAATAGCCAAAGCAGAAGAAATACAAACAGTAAATGAAGTTACAACAGTTGATATAACAGATTTAGAAGACAATGGAAATCTAGAACATGACCATATATTTAAAACAGTGTATGATAAAGAAAATCATTGGGAGGAATGTACTATTTGTGGACAAAAAGTGAACGAAAAAAATCACAGCTATACAAGCAGTTGGACAATGGGAAATGCTAATAATTGCAGTGAAAGTAATATTAATAAATTTTCTTGTGAATGTGGGTATACTTATAGTAATGCAATAGGAAGAAAAAATCATAATTATTTGCAAACAGTAAATCTTCCATCTGTATGTAGTTACTATCAAGAATGCACTACTTGTTATTCTAAATTGAATTTTCATGATTGTTATTTAAATAATGAGACTAGAATTAGTTGTAAAAATCCAGGACTATGTAAGATTTGTAAATTTAATTACAGTAATACATATGTAATGCACTATGCAAGTACAAATACATCAGAAGATTTAACAAATATAAAATGTGTTTTTTGTGATAAAAACTTTCCAGTTAAGTTTGAAAAATTTGAGAATTACGAAATAGAAGAAGGAAAAATAGTAATAGACTTAGATGCAGAATATAAGCCACGGTACAAAATTTACTAATAATTTCTACTATACAACTGTTGGAAATTCAGTTACTATGAAAGATGAGACAAACTGGTCACGGATTGCATCAAATAGGGAAAATATATATAAATTTTAATAATCATGTTGAAGAAAAAATAATTATTTCAAATATACGATACTTTACATATGGAAATGAAAAATTTTATTTTGATTATATATTAGAAGGAGTGAAAGCTGAAAGCATGAGCCCAGTTATTTCTGATATAATAGTAGAAAATGAAGATGAATGGAGAAAAATAAAAAAAATTATTATTTCAGGAACAGAAAACTATTGTAATACAGTAAAAGTAAAAATTATAGATGACAAAGAGAATACAATATTTGAAGGTACTACAAATGTTACAGATAAAAATTATCAAATACAATGCATACCTCAAATAGAATATGATACAAATGAAAGAACTTTTAAAGCAATAGTAACAGATAATTTAGAAAATATTACAAGTCAAGAATTTACAATATCAAAAGTAGACAATGTATCACCAATACCAACATCTAAAACAGAAATATTAGGAGACTGGGAAAAATCAAAAGACTTCACATTTACAGCAACAGATTATGGTATAGGAAAAGTGCAAATAGCATTCAACGATATAAAAGACTTACAACTTGGCAAAGTAAATGAAAATACATATTCAAGAGATTATACTTTTACAGGAGATGTATATCAGGCAAAACAGTTATCAGTAATGTATAAAGATGGATTAGGAAATACATCAATTCAAAAGATAACAATAGATAAAATAGACAATACAGCACCAACAATAACAAATGCAGAGCTACATAATAGTACAATTACAATAACATCACATGATGAACATGAAAAACTAGGAGAAGGCTCAGGAGTAGTAAAATACAGATATCTAGCAAGTGAAGAAAAGCTAGAAAATCCAGTGGTAACAAAAGAAAACAGTACAGAAGTATTAAAAGATGAAGAAATAAAAATAAAAGATATTTATAAAATGAAATATATATATGCCGTTGCAGAAGATTATGTAGGAAATATAAGTGAAGTATATGAATTCAAAGTACCAGAACTAAAACTAACAGTTACATCAAATCCAAATACATCAAATGGAAAAGGAGAAATAATACTAGATTGGTCAAGCTATGATGTAACAGACAAATATTTTGTAGTCTATCGTAAAAAAGAAAATCAAGAGTACTGGGAGAAAATAGTACCATTAGAACAAAAACTAACAGGAAACACATACACAGATACATTAGCAAATGATGAAACTAATCCAAACACACCAAGTATAACAATAATAAGCAGCGCTACAAATAATAATATAAACATAACACCAACTGCAACAGATAATGGAAGCACATATACTTATTACATAGAAGCATATGACAGCATAGGAATATTACTAAGTAAGTCAAATTAATAAAAAAAGCGAAGAATTTTAATATTGAAATTTTTCGCTTTATATTGTAATATGAGAAAAATCATGATAATATTTTATATACATTTAAAATAATATTAATTAAAAATTTAT
>CANCZH010000110.1 GCA_947382445.1 uncultured Clostridium sp.
CTTCTTTTCCATTCTGTATCATTTATTTCCAAAAGATAATCACACTTTTTTTTATCATCTTTGAAAAAAATAATATCTTTTTTCCCCAATCAAACACTCCAATTATTAATGAATTTAATAATTTTCTTTTTTCAAAAATCATCTCTGAACTGCGCGGACTTGTAATCAGTAAAGTGGACTCTTTAAGATATTCATTATCTTCATCGTTTAACACTTTAGGATAATGCTCTTTAAAAATTCCATTTACTATATCATTATTAGTACTAAATGGACTCGCTTCTAAAACAAGAGCTATTTTTCCGCTAACCGCTGCACATGCAAAACTACTAGATAATTTAATATTATACTCCTTATTTTGTAAAGTGAACTTCCATCTTTCATTATGCACAATAATTTCCTTATAACCTGATACGCAAATATCAGTACTGCAATTTTCACACTTTACTTTTATTACATCTCTAAAATCTGCCGGATATGACACCTCATTATCTGCAGCGGCTATAATAATAATATCCTTGCTTATTGCCAACTCACAAAGCTCATAAAACTCTTTACTATGTGTATCCAATTTCAGACTTAAATTTATTATGTCCACTTTTTTTCTATTGAAAATCTAAGAGCTGTCAAAAGATTTTCTTCAGTAATGTTAGATGATTTATTCGCTACACAAATGTCTATAATTTGTACCTCTGGAGCTGTCTCTAAAATTTTAAGTGCACAAACACTACCATGTATATCCTCAATATTCTTTTGAGTAGCCACACAAGATTTATCTATAACTTCATAGTGGATAATATTACTTTTATTAATTCCTACCCCTGTATCAATAAGGGCAATTGTTACACCCTTTCCTTTCATGTGGTTAGTATAAACATTAAAATCAAACATTACTTAATCCTCCTCCCTAATCTAATGTCACGTTATCCAGTATCAACTTGCACTCAACATTTTCATTAAGAAGTAAATATTGTTGCAATTCATCTTGGAGTTTTCTTCTCATATTTTTACAGTATTCACCGTTAAATTCGATTTTGTCTTCATGCACAAAACATGATTTACATAATCGAATTGCCCAACAATGAAAACAATTGTCCTTTATTTTTTTAGATGTTTTTTCCCACAAAGAACTTATTTTCCTCTCATCTATTCCAGTCCACACATCTCCTATACAATAATTGTCATCTTTTTCATCCACTCTTTCACAAATGTATATTTTGCCACTACAATTAACAAATATTTTTCTTTCTGCTGGATTACAAAAACTGCATCCAAGGCCAACATTTGGTGTACTTGTTTTTCCAATAAAAGTGTATCTCTTAAATTGTGCAACATAATCCACCTGCATTTTTAAAGAAATATTATCTACTGTGGATTCTTTTTGAAATTCTGTCTCTCCATATTGATGTTTTAAGTATTCTCGAAATCTATCCGTCATTCTTATATCAAGATACGATGCATCCAAATCTTTGAAAAAAGAATACAAAAGACTAATATTATATGGGGGCGCCACTACAACATTAAATCTAAAATTACTTTTAAAAAAATCTGGGTATTTATCAGCAATCTTTTTCAAATTTTTAGTGATAACATTGTACGTAGCTTTTCCATCTCTTGTTTTTCTATAGCGATCATGCAGACATTCTGGCCCATCATAGCTAACTGTAATTATAAAATTATTTTTTACCATAAAATCAACAAATTCCATATTATCTAATAAAAGGCCATTTGTCGTAATCGTAAATTGTATTATTTGTCCTAAATTTGTTTCGTAAGCATACTCAACACTCTTTTTGACAAAATCCTTTCGAAGTAATGGTTCTCCACCATAAAATGAAATGGCTACTATTTCAGAATATTTTGAATGATTGTAAAATAAATCAATGGCTTTTTTCATTATTTCTTCAGTCATTTCATTATTACGTGGAGCTGCTATGTAATTCTGGTCATTATAGCAACAATATTCACAAAACATATTACATCTCTCTGTTATAGATAAAACCAATATTTTTTGTGTATTATTCTTTTTGTACTCATAATTGTAGTCATCTTTAATTTGTTGATAACAGATAAAATCTGGAGTTTCGTATAAGTTTCTCATTTGATATTCTTTTGTTTTTTCATAAAATAAAGGAGATTCTTCCTGTTTTTTTAAGATATTATAAAAATCTAAGTCTATCTTTTTTAAAGTATCAGTATATGCATCGTATACATATTTTTCGTCTTTTATATCTATCAAATTATATAATTTCAAACTAATCACCTCATTTTCATATTAATCAATAGGAAATCACGAAACTCTAAAGGTCACATAAGTCCTTTTTTAAACCTTTGTTCTGCTATCTTCTGCATAGAAAATTAAACTTTTTATATTTGTTCTATATAGATTTTTAATATGTATCTTACTATGTAAAATTATGAATTCAAGCCAATTTATCTCGCAATCACCTAATATTTAAGCTCTGACTATAACGACAGAGCTTAATGAAAAAACCAGACATTGAAAAATAAAAATATATTTACATTTGAATAATATTATTTACCGATCGCTTTCGTTATGTAATCCCAAAGACCTTCTGCTGCCATATCTACAGCTCCAACACCATATCCACTTGCAGCTAATGCTACCTGTTTTGAGCCAAAACAAACACATGTGCAAATACATGTTGCTCCGAGTTTTGTTGCTTCATTTTCTTGGATATTAACCGTATTCAATTTCTGTAATTTCATAAGCTTTCCTCCTACTCTTTTTTATTCAATGTCTGGTCATTTCCAAAGTTTTTATCAAAAAACAGCTTATATTTCTTTGATTTATTTAATAGTTCTTTATGAGTTCCTTTTACAACTATAGAGCCTTGATTAAGCAAAATAATTTCATTTGCACTCTCTACCATATAAGGCTGGTGAGAAATACATAAAACAGCTCTATCGTCCAAAATTTTCAACAGCTCATAAAGTTCCCTTTCTGATTTTCCATCCACGGACGCAGTTGGTTCATCCATAATCAAAACGGGGGCGGTTTTATATAAAGCTCTTGCTATAGCTATTTTTTGCATCTGACCTGTTGACAACTCAATTCCATCAGGATCAAAAATTTTTGTCAAATTAGTATCCAAGCCATGTTTTAAATTATGTACAAATCCATCTGCCTGACTATTTTTCAAAACTCCTTTGAGGCGCTGACTATTTTCTCTATCTCCTAACAAAATATTTTCTTTTAAACTAATAGAATATTTATTATAATCCTGAAAAATTGCTGTATAAAAACTATACAACTCATAATCACTGTATTCAGTTATATTAATGCCATTTACTAAAATCTTACCTTCT
Source organism: uncultured Clostridium sp. (assembly GCA_947382445.1). The sequence goes on from CANCZH010000110.1 coordinate 3,328, forward strand.
GTAGGTTCATAAAAACGTAATAACAATTTGATAATTGTAGATTTTCCGCTTCCATTTTCTCCAATCATCAAAATTTTCTCTCCCCTAGACAGCTTGAAATTAATATTTTTCAAACTATAATTACTACTATTAGGATATTTAAACCATACATTTTGAAATTCTAGACAATGGAAAGCATTATTCTTAGAAAGTTTTTTATCATGTTTTTTATATGTTTCATTTGCCTCAAAAAATTTTAAAATATAATCTAACGACAACAAGCAATTATAATTCAAAGACAGTAAATTTACTATGTTAACAAATGTTGTTTCAAGGGATGTTATTGCTAAAAATGTTGAAGTAAAATTAGATATATTGTATTTCCCACGAACCATTTCAAGAAATACCCAAAACATTGTTATTATTACACCAATTTTACCAATAAAGGAAGAAATAGACATTTTAATAAATTCATTCTTTGAAAGTTGCCGTTTCTTTCTATAAAATTCATAAAAAGAATATTGTCTCTTGTTTTTAAAAAAATTTGATGAATTAAATATTTTTATTTCCTTGGCATACTCAGGCTTTGTCAAAACCGAATAAAAGTAATTTTTTTTTCTTCCAGTTATAGTTTCTTTATATATAAATTCTAATCTTTTATCTTCAATTTTGAATTGCACTAATACACTAGGTATCATAGGTAAGATAGTGATTAATATGGCGAAAATATTAAACTTTCCAATCACTGTAACGTAACCCACAAATGTAATTAATAACGAAGCTATTAAAGATATTGTATTTACTATTTGTTTAAATGCTGGCTCGGTTTTTGTTATTGTATTTTCATATATGTCGTAAAAATCGCTATTATCAAAATTAGATAAACTTAACTTTTCAAATTTATCAATAATTTTTTTTTGAATATTATTGTTGGTCTTTAAAGCCATCAATTCATTTAAAATATTTCGTATATCATCTACCATTGTTAAAAACAAAAATATAACGACTTCAAGTATAATGAGTGTTCCTCCCTGTATTAGGAGTTTGTCACTGTATCCACTATTCAAACTAAATTCCAGAATTTCCATAAGCCTTTGGATGATATTAAGCTGTATGACAGGTGCCATACCACTCAATATGATTCCAGCAAAATAAACTATAAAGAAAACAATATTTCCTTGTATTATACATTCTGATAAAAGTTTAAGGTGATAGTCAAAAAGTGTGTTGTTAATAGTAAATTGAATTGAATACAAATA
>CANCZH010000111.1 GCA_947382445.1 uncultured Clostridium sp.
ACTACATTGTCCTTTATACCTGCAATTTCATACTTATCTGCACCAATATAGACAGTATCTCCTAAATGATATTCATAATGTGGAACTCTTTTCTCTAATATTGATATTATCACATCTAGTTCATGTTTTTGTGAGTCTGTATCTGCAATATTTTCTCTTATTTTATTTAAAGCATTTACATAGTCATTTACATTTCTCGTATCACTTATATCTGATTTTACTATTTCAATATTTTCTTCATCTGTGTTTAAAGCTGCTGTATCATCTGGATAATTATATAAATCTGATGGCTTAACAAATGAATATACTCTTTTGGCAAGCTCATACTCTTGTTGTTCTGCTTGATTTTCTAATTTTTCTTCTGCTTCTCTTAATTCTTTTGCTTGTTCTTGCTCTTTTAGCCAATTAGGATATTCTGCAATTTCCTTTTCATTCAAATATCTTTCTAACTTAATAAGTTCTGTTATTCTTTTTGCTACATCATTCCAACTTATTGTTGTTGTTATTTCATCTTTGAAATAACCTCTATTTAATGTCATACCTTTAGGAGAACATTGCAAACCTATTCCTGATCCAGATACAGTTCCAGTTGTTCCATAATAGCCTAATCCATACATTTTCTTTAGATAGTCTGCATTATCTTTTAATGACAAATGTGTTTCAAATTGTTGATATATAGAATATTTGCTGAATGTTCCTCTTTCTTGTAATACTCTATCTATAAACTCTTGTGTAAATTCTAGCTCTGGCTTTTTTTCTGCCTCACTGATTAAAGACATTTGGTCTGTAACAGATGAGATTCTTGTTTCCACATCTTTTAATTGATTAAGCATAATCATAGCTTCATAATTATCAATTAAATTTTCCCATGAAATAAAACTTTCTGTATCTCGTGATAAAAAACTACCTTTCCATACTAAAAGTCCATTTTCAAATGCTTTATAGCCATATCTTTCATCATTTATTATAATTTCTGTATAATCAATATTAAAGCTACCTTTTAGAAATTCTGCTCGTTTACTTTTGCCTTTTTCATTTTCAAAGTATTGTCTGATTTCACTATTAGAAACTCTTAAATGTGGTGCATTAGTTAGTATTTGATTAACTTTTGCATCTGTAACAACATAAGGACAGTCCTTACTACTGTCCCTACTATAAATACCTAAATGTAAATTATTTCGTTCGCTGCTATCTCCTCTGCTGTCGCTTTGATGTTGTTCATGAATCCTACCCATGTCATTTGGTCTTTGGCTTTCAATTCTTCTGTTATCCCTTGTTGTTTCTTCATCATCTCTACCAATTCTTCCACTCTCTGGCTCACTTGTTCCTGTACTTGTGTCAAGTGTTGTGCTAGTTTCTTGTTCATTACTAATATTGTCAACTCGTGGTTTTTGTGATTCTTTAGATAATTGTATCTCATCAGAGCGTATTTTCCTGCTGGTATCTTCTCTTTCTCCATTACTAGGTTGGGCATGTAATAATCCCCTTGTTTCGTGTACTCTATTTTCTCTACCATCTTCATTTCCTCCTTTGATTTTTTCATTATCATTAGAATACATTTCTTTATCAAATTTTTCAATTGTACGATTTTTTAATTTTTCACTTTTTTGTAGATTTGCAACTGTCCTTGCAATTTCTCTCAAACCCATTTCTGCTATATCACTTACACTTGCACCTAATGTTGTTAGAACTTCTTGGTTGTTGAAGTATTTTATATATGATAATTCTTGCTCTTGTATTTGTTCTTTCGCATTTATTCCACATCTAGTCATCATCATATAGCTTACACTTGCCCATGTAGTTGTAATAAGCATAGTTTTTATTTCATCATCTGATATAGTTTCAAGCATTGAGTTTTTCTTGTTTTTTATAATTGATGTAAAATAATCTTCTATATTATCTACTACCATATTATAACTTGCTGAAATTATAGCTTGTGATAGATTTTCTTTTGAGCTTATATCTCCAAAATTGGCTTCTAAACTTTCGATTATATCTTCTTCATAATTTTGTTTTATAGTCCATAATTTATACTCTGTATTATTATAATTGTTGGTATCTGATAAGTCAAACACTAACTTAAATGGATATTCACTATATGGATTTTTATCGAATACATATATTGGTTTTGCCCCACTATTTACCCATCTATGTGGTACTACTTTTTTATTCCATTCTTGCATAGTTGCACAAGCTCTTGCATCTGGTCGCTGTGCATATATAAGAATTTGGTCATCAAAATCATATTTGAAATTCCATGAACTGCTATCTAAAAACTTTCTCCAATTTTCTGCACTTTGTGAAAGTTCATTTATAACTTCTTTATAGAGTTGTCTTGTTTCTGTTATTTTTCCCAAACTATTCCTCCTCTACATTATTGTCTTTTCATTTTCCTTGTATAATCTTCATCTACTTTTAATACATTATCAAATGCAGAAAGTAATAAAACTATTAGTTCTGCTGCTTCTTTTTGGAATAGTCCAATGTCTATTATAGATATTTCTCCCTCTTCATCTTTTTGTGGTATAGAATATCTTAATAATAGATCTTGTAAGTTTTTAGCTTTTTCTTTCCATTCTTCTGTTACAATATTTTCTTCTTGAAATGCAAGTAATGCCATTAGTTTATTAAAGTTTCCTTTATTTACAATGAATTTTACTGATGGCTTTTTATAATGTTCTATCATAGTTATCTCCTTTCTGTTTCCTCTTTTCCTGCTAAAAATCCTATTACATTTTTCTTTGCTACTGCTTCTTTTAAATCCATAATAAAACTTTTTTCAACAGGGCTAAACTGTTTCAAATCTTCCCATTTTAAGGCTTTTATTTTTTGTTCTGAATCTATATTGTTTTCAAATAATTTTTCCAATGTCTTTACACTTTGTGTTAGTGTATATTGTGGCATGATAATTCCTCCTTAAATTGAATTAAGGTGGCTAATTAAAGCCACCTTGTTATTGGTCTATTTTTTATTTACTGATTTTCTCTTTTTATATTCGTGTACTCCCACACTAGCTAATGCAAGTATAGATAATCCTAATAAACCTACATATAGTTTTAAGTTACTATTATCTCCTGTTTTTGGTGTATCTACTGGTACATTTTCAAATTCAAAAGTATATGTTGAATCTTCGCTTTCTACTTTTTCATTATCAATAAATGTTCCTTTGTCATTCATTTCAACTTTGATTACTTTGTCTGATAATACATAACCCTTTGGTGCTGCGATTTCTTTAATATAATAAGTTCCATATCTTAAATCTTTAAATAAAACTGTTCCTTTTTCTTTATCTGATTTTACTTCTTTTATAAGTTTTGTGCATTCTGCATCTTCATATATTCCAAAAGTAAATTTATCTTTGATAACTTCTTTTGTATTACTATCAATTTTTACTAATTTAATATTTTGAAGAATAGGCATATCTTTCATTTCTACTCTTTGTGTTTCTTTATCTTCACTCACAGTAAACTCGATTTCTTCTGTAATCTCATAGCCATAAGGTGCAGTAATTTCAACTAATTTGTATTTTTTGTTTTCTTCTAATCCAACTACTTTATGTGGCTCTTTTGTAGATGTCCATTCATCTATTACATTGCCATCTTCGTCAATTACTTTCAATTCTGCTCCTTCAATTTCTTCGCCTGTTACTAGATCTGTTTTTACAACTTCTAATATTTTGTCAATCATTATTACTTTTTGAGTTTCTTTATCACTTGTTACTGTAAATTTTACATCAGTAGCTTTTACATAGCCATCTACCACGATTTCTTCGTGTAATATATATTCTTCGTTTTCAATAAGTCCATTTACTTTGTGTGGCTCTTTACCAGAAACCCATTTATCTACAATGTTCTTTGTTTTAGTGCTTGTAACAACTAAAGTAGCTCCCTCTAGTTCATTTCCACTAATATCTTGTTTTGATATTTCAACTACTTTATCTATCATTTTCACTTCTTGTGTTTCTTTATCAGTAGTTACAGTAAATTTAACTTCATTTGATATAACAAATCCATCTGGTGCATATTGTTCAATAAGTGTATATGTTTTTCCCTCTACTAAATTGTTAATTCTATGTGGCTCTTTTGTAGATGTCCACT
>CANCZH010000112.1 GCA_947382445.1 uncultured Clostridium sp.
CTCCATTAACAAATGATTTTGAATCGTTATTTCCATAAGTTTTAGCAAGTTCAACAGCTTCATTTGCACTTACTTTTTCAGGAATATCATCCATATAATTTATCTCATAAATTGCAAGTCTTAAAATTGCTAGATCAATCTTTGCAATTCTTTCAATAGACCAATTTTTTAGCTTAGATAAAATTACATTATCGATTTGTGCTAGGTTTTCTTTAACTCCCTTTAAAACCATTTCAATATATTCCATTTCATCTGGTTTATTATTGTTTTCTTCATAACAATTTTCAAGAATTTTTTCTATTTTTTCATCTCTACCAAACTCTAGTTCATAAATACATTTAAACGCATTATCTCTTGCTTTCTTTCTACTCATTTTAATAAACTCCTATTCTTAAAATCTAATGTTATTTCTTATCATCATTTTCTTTGTAATAGTATACTTCTTGTTTACCAAAGCCTTTACCATTAAAGAAGCCTTTTATTCTTTCTTCATTATCTTGTATCTTTTTACCTACAAATACAGCTCCAGCTATTAGAGCAATTAATATTACTACTTTAGTTAAAAAGTCTACTATTCCAAGTGCATAAAGCACTACAACTAATGTTACACAAATAATTACATATTTATTTTTTGCAACATAATCAATAAAATCTTTCATCTAAATCACTTCCTTAACATTTAGTTTGTTTTCTTTTGTGGTTCCATATATACGCCTTTAATTTTAACATTTGCTTCTTTTATCTCAATTGTTGTTTGTTTTTTAACTGTAGTTTTAATATTTTCTTGTAATTTGCTAGATAATGTAGGAACAACTGTATCTGGTAAAATTAAACCATAAATATTTGCTTTAACTCCATCTTCTGCAATTGTAACATCAACTTTTGGACTAACAAGTTCTGGATAATTTCTTGCAACTGACATAATCATAGATTCAAATGTATCTCTATTTAAAAATACTGTACCAGCATCATTTTTAATAGCTAGTCCGCTTTTTGAATCATCTGATGAATCAGATGAAGAAAATAGTCCAACAAGTCCTAGTAATGATACTATTCCTCCTACTATAAGAACCCATAATTTATGTGCAATTAAAAATTTTACTACAACTGTATAAAGGTCTCCTACTTGAATCATGCTAGTTGATACTAAAATAATAAATACAGAAAGTATTATCATTATAATTGAAAATAAACATAATATAAATTTTTCAAACCCTCTCATATTTTTCATCTCTCCTTATTTATATAACACATAGCCCAAACTATAAGTTTTAAGTTCGGGCTAAAATGTTAAGTACTTTTTTTATTCTTCTGTTTTATCTGTTTGCTCTGCAGCTTTTGGTTTTTCTTCTTTATCAAAGATAATTCCTTGAACATTAATATTTACAGCTGCAACTTCAAGTCCAGTCATATTTTCAACTGCATTTTTTACTGCTGTTTGAGCAGCCCATGCAACATCTGGAATTCTTACTCCATATCTTACATTAACAAAAATATCAACTGTTACTTTCTTTCCTTCAAGTTCAATTTTTACACCTTTAGAATATTTTTTGTTTCCACCAAGGATCTGATTGATTCCATCAACAAATCCAAGTTGCATTCCTGCAATACCTTCAACTTCTGATGCTGCAAGACCTGCGATAATTCCAATTACTTCTTCTGAAATATTTAGGTTTGTCGCTATTTCAACTTTTTCCTCTGCTGTTTCAGTTGTTATAACAGCCTCTTCTACTGCTTTTTCTTCTTTTTTACTCATACAAAAATCCTCCTTTGTAGATAAATCTACTTTAACTACTAATATTATATCCCATTTATTTTTAAAAGTCACGTAAAAACTAAAAAAATCACTTTTATCACAAATTATTCATGTGCAATTTTATTTCCTAGTTTCTTTCCGCCTATTAAATGATAGTGTAAATGTTTAACTTCTTGACCACCGTCTTCTCCACAATTGCAAATAACTCTATATCCTGTTTCATTTACTCCCATTATTTGAGATACTTTTTTAAAAGCACTATGTATATGTTTTACATATTCAATATTATCTTGTGTAATATGTTCTAAATCTTGAATATGAATTTTTGGTATAACAAGTACATGAACTGGTGCAATTGGATTTAAGTCTTTAAATGCACAAACATACTCATCTTCATAAACAATTGTACTTGGTATTTCTTTATTTACAATCTTGCAAAATATACAATTTTCTTCCATAATCTGCCTCCTATTTTTTTATTTTATATTTCTTTTGTAATTTATCTTTTAATTTTTGAACAATTATACTATAATCTCCTTCAAAATTTTCTTTTTTACAAAGATATGCTTGATTTGAAGATATGTATAAGTATATGTAGTTATTTGTTTCAAGAACTTTATATATATCATCATATGTTATGATTGATTCTCCAACCTTTTCATCATTTTTTAAAGATAGTAGTTGCATTTTTTCATTATAAAAATTTACCATTAATTTAGCATCTGCCACAATCTTTGATGTTTTATATGCCTTCTTTGACCATAAAGTTGGAAGTATCGAAATTTCAACAACCCAAATTATACCTATAATACCACAAATAATTCTTAAATAACTATCTGTATTTATTCCAAAAATTGAATATAGTACTAATATAGCCGCAATAATAGTTACTATTATATTTCTAGGATTATTGTACATATGGCTTCTATTAAATTGCTTTATAGCATCATAATCATATTTTGATTCACACTTACAAATTAATTTTTCATCTTCCATTCGTATCACCTATTGTTCAACAAATACAGCTTTAATTCTTCTTACTCCTGCAGATACTGCTTCTTCTTTTTTTATTTTTATATGTGGTAATTTTGATGTATTTTCAACATGAGGTCCACCACAAAGTTCAGCAGAAACATCTCCAATAGTATATACTGTAACTCTATCTGGATATTTCTCTATAAACATACATTCTGCTCCAGACTTTACTGCATCTTCTTTATTCATTTCAGTTTTTACCACTGTAAGACCTTCATCTATCCATTTATTTACTAATTCTTCAGCTTGTTTCTTTTCTTCATCTGTTAACTTATGATCACAAGTAAAATCAAAACGCATTCTTTCAGCTGTAATATTACTTCCTTTTTGATGTACATCTGGTCCAACAACTTTTTTAAGAGCTGCATTAAATAAATGTGTTGCTGTATGATACATTGTTTCATTTTCACCAGTAGATGCAAGACCACCTTTAAATTTTTCTTTTGCTCCTGCTCTAGATAATTCTTGGTGTGCTTTAAATTTCTCTTTAAAGCCTTCTTCGTCTACTTCTATTCCCATTTCCCCTGCAAGTTCAACTGTAAGCTCAATAGGAAATCCAAATGTATCATATAATCTAAATGCATTGTCTTTATCCATTTTTCCATCTTGAATTTTAGAAGAAATTTTTTCAAATTCTTTTAATCCTTTTTCAAGTGTTCTATTAAATTTGATTTTCTCATTTTTCAATACATCAAGTACTACTTGTTTATTTTCTTCTAATTCAGCATAATATTTCTTGTATTTATTAATTATTAATATTGCAATCTCCTGCTCCCAATCACTATTAATATCTATATTTAATTTTTTAGCATATCTTATAGCACGTCTAATTAATCTTCTTAAAATATATCCTTGATCTGTATTACTTGGTTTTATACCAGCAGGATCAGCGCTCATAAATACAGCGCTTCTAATATGGTCTGCTATAATTCTCATAGCTTTTTCATTTCCTGTATATGTAAGAGCAGAAATTTGCTCAATTTTTTCAATTACATCTGTCCATATAGATGAAGCATAGTTATCTGTTACTCCTTCTAATACTGCAGTTATTCTTTCAAGACCCATTCCTGTATCAACATTTTTCTTTGGAAGTTCTGTAAATGTTCCATCTTCATTGTGATTATATTGCATAAATACATTGTTCCAGATTTCTACCCATCTATCATCTTCTGGATCGAATTCTTCTGGAATTTCATCTTCACTTCTAAAATAAAATATTTCTGTATCTGGTCCACATGGTCCTGTAAGTTCCATATTTGGCCACCAGTTAT
>CANCZH010000113.1 GCA_947382445.1 uncultured Clostridium sp.
CTGGTTGTTCTGGTTGTATTGGTGGCGTAGCTGGTGTTTGTGATGGTGATGGCGTTTCTGGTTCTTGTGAAATTTGTTCTTTTCCTTTTGTTCCAACTTTTATAGTTTTCTTTATCGTACTATATGTATCTCTTGATAATTCTGTTTTAGATACTAGTTCTCCTGATTGTTTATATACATATTTGTGTGTAACACTTCTACATCCGTTTGTTCCAGCTTTTTCTACTTTTTCTAATCCTGCTGGCAATGTAGGGTCTTCTATTCTTTCTACTTCACATGGTATGTTTTCTAGTATTGTTGAAACGATTTTTACATTATATTCAACTTCTTCTTTTAATCCAAAAATACTTACTGATGCTACCCCTGAGTTTAATGAAGCTACTATTTTTATTGGATATTTTCTGTTGTTTTTAAATTTAAAGTCTAGTGCTCCATATACTACTGTTGCATCTTTTCCAGGGTCTGCATATGAAGTTATGAATGAGTGGTTATGTCTTTCTACTATTTCTAAGTTTGCTTGTAGTACTGCATTATATAATGTTGTTGATATTTGGCAAATTCCTCCTCCTATTCCATTTGTTACTCCTCCATTTTCAAATACTGCTGCTTCTTTATATCCATTTTCTACTGTTCTTTTTCCTAGTACTTTGTTGTATGAGAATATTTCTCCTGGTTGAATTACATATTCATTTATTTTTCTAGTTGCTATTCCAAGATTTGTTGTTCTGCTTACGTTTCCTGCATCATATCTAGTTGTAAAATTTGATAGCCTATTGGGAAATGCTTTTGTTCCTAAGTCTGCAACTGTTACTTTTGCTTTAGTTATTTTCAATGGAATAGTATATTCTTCTTTTTCTTCTGCTAATATTGCTTTTGCTTCTTCCATTGTTATTGCAAGATCTATTCCATCTTTGTCTGGTATAACTTGAAATGGTTCTTCTACAATGTAGGCATCTTGTGGTTCTGAATGTATTTCATTATAAATTTCTTCTATATTTATTGCCTCTGCCTTTTTTTCTTTTGTAGGAAGTTCTATTTTAGAATTTGTGCCTTTGGTTAATTTTGTTATTTCATTTACTATTTTTTCTTTTATTTGGTCTTTTTCTAATATAATTCCATCTTTTCCTTTTGCTATTACTAATTTATCATCTTCAATGCTATATGAGCATTCTTCTACTTTTCCTGGCACATTCGTGCTTATTTCTATAATATTTCTTTCTAAAATTTCATCGTTGTAATCTATATTTAATTCTATATTTTCTTTCTTAAATCTCGTTTTTATAATGTTTAGGTTATTTACAAATATGTTGCTTTCTCTTCCTTTGCTTAGGGCTTTATCTACTACCTCTTCAATATTTGCTTTTATTTCAAGTTCACTAAAGTTTATTTCTTTTTCATATTCATTATATTTTAGAGTTATTTTTTCTTCTTGTTTTTCTTTTAGTTTTCCTTCTAATAATCTGCATGCTGCTGTTTTATCTAATCGTGATACATCCATTGAATTAATTGTTATTCCTGCTATTATTTTTGAACTTGTCATTGTTGTTATTGATAGTATTGTTGTTACTAATAGAAATATTATTAATACAGCTGATGCTACTATTCCTATTGCTATTGTTCTGTGTTTTCGTTCTATCATTTTGTCTATATATTCTTGTGAGTTAATATCTGGCTTTCTTTTTTTATTTTCTTTTTTTTCAGTTTCTTTTTCTTCAACTTCTTTTTTTTCAGTTTCCATATTTTTTCCTCCGTTACTTTGCATAATAGACAATTTTATATTACCATATTCTAGCTTTTTATTCAATACTTTATTATGCAAACATTCTTTTTACTAGACATTTTATTTTTTTAAATATATAATATGCTTAAATATAAAAAATTGTATTATACAAATGAAAGGATGGATATTTTCATGTTAGGAAGTTTACTTACACGTATTAGAGAAGAAAAGGGATTGTCTAAGACAACTCTTGCAGATTTAACTGGAATAAATGTTGGTCATTTAACTCATATTGAGAAAGGTGAAAGGAAGCCTAGTCCAAATGCTTTGAAAGATATTTGTAAGGCATTAGAAATTCCATATCAACCAATTTCTTATACTTTTGATAAAGAACTTGATGAGGATCAGAAACGTTTTAATTTAGTGGAATCTATTCCTTATAAGACTGTTCCTTTGGTTTCTAATGTAGAAGATATGGTTGTTTGTCCTTCTTCGTTTTCTAATGTTTCTATTGCTTTCAGAGTTCCTGATGATACAATGAAGGCATCTGCTCCTAAGGGAAGTATTGTTTTTCTTGAATTTAGCACTATTCCTTTACATAGAGAACTTGGTTTGTTTAAGTATGAAAACTCTATTTTACTTAGAAGAATTGTTTATAGAAAAAATAAGGTTATTTTAAAATCTGATAATCTTTTAGTTAGAGATATTGTTGTTGAGGATAATTCTAAATTTACTATTATTGGTAAAGTGTATGTCGAAAATTAACATTTAAGTTACAATTATATAACATTTTTATGTTTTTTGTTTTATTAAATCGAATCATATTGAAACTATTTTTCTTTATGTTTATAATGTTTATATATATTGTTAAGGAGTATAGATTAATGGAATTAGTGAAAAATATATTTTTTAATACAGATAAATTGACACCTCATTCTAAAATAAAAATTTCATATACTGGGAAGTTCTTTCAAGATGCTTCTTCTGAGGTATACATTCATTATGGATTTGGTATAGATTGGGAAGATCTAGGTGAATTAAAAATGGAATTAACTGAGCTTGGTTTTCAAACTGAAATTGAACTTCCTGAAAATGATTCTTTCCGTTTTTGTTTTAAAAATGAAAAGAATATTTGGGATAATAATGATGGTGAAAATTATGTTTTTCCAATTGAACATATTGAAACTCATTTGATTGTTCAAGAAGATTCTTTTGGTTTAGCTTCGCCTAGAAGATTGAGAAAATCTTACATTATTAGTAAAAAAATTAGATTGGCTATTTATAAAATAATCACTTATTTACCAAAAATCGTTTCTGGTAATTATAGAAAAAAATTTGAGAATAATTAAAAAACAGTAGAACCTACTGTTTTTTATGTTATTATCCAACCGCCATTTGTTGATATTACTTGCCCTGTTGTAAATTCGTCTTCTATTAGCCATTCTGTCAATTTTGCAATATCTTCTGTTTTTCCTATTTTTCCAAGTGGTGTTTGATTTTTTATTTCTTGTATGTCTTCTTCTGTTAGGTCTGATATCATATCTGTTTCTATCATTCCTGGTGCAATTGAATTTACTCTTATATTTGATGGTCCTAATTCTTTTGCTAATCCCTTAGTTAGTCCATCTATTCCTGCTTTTGTTATTGAGTATGCTACTTCACATGATGCTCCTACTATTCCCCATATTGATGATATGTTTATTATGCACCCATCTTTTTCGTGTATCATATGTCTTGATGTTTCTTGGCACATTGCTATTGCTGAATATAAATTGTTTCTTTCTATTTTATTCCATTCTTCATCTGTTAAGTCTGTGAATTGCCCACATATTGAAATTCCTGCATTATTTATTAATACATCTATTTTTTTGTATTTTTCTATACAATAGTTAACTAGTTTTTGGCATTCTTCTCTCTTTGAGACATCTGCTTTATATATGTCTATTTTTATGTTTTCTTGTAGTAGTTCTTCTTGTAATTGTTTTGCTTTTTCTTCTGATTTGTTATAGTTTACAAGTATCGTATATCCTTTTCTTGCTAATCTAATTGCTATTCCTCTTCCTATTCCTCTTGATGCTCCTGTTATTAGTACTATTTTTGACATTTTTTCTCCTTTATTATGAATATTTTTTAATTTGTTTTATTAATAATTTTATAATAATATTTTTATATAATAAAAAAGCCAGCAATTAAGAGTTTTCTCAAAACTGTTGACTTTTATATATGGAGCCACTTGTCCGAATCGAACGGACGACCTACTGATTACAAGTCAGTTGCTC
>CANCZH010000114.1 GCA_947382445.1 uncultured Clostridium sp.
TTTCGTTATGAATTCCGTCTTTTGCTAGTTCTTTCCATATTCTTTTTTCTCTTTCATCTGGCAATCAAAACCTCCTCCTTCTTTGTGTGGTGTCCGCAATTTTTTAAATTTTTCATATTTTTTCTCCTTTCTTTCGTGAATTTATTCACATTTTAAGGTAAAATAATATACTTTGTATAATCCAAATTATTATCTTTGCAATATTTCATTACTCCATTACAAATCTTAGGACTATGATTTATTGCTTTGTTATTTAATACAGAACTTAAATAAGATGGATCTACTCCTATTGTTTCAGCAAAAAAACTTTTGTTATTGCGAAAATTTTGTTTTATTAACTCCAGTATAGCTTCTATGTTTAATTTAAACATTTAAATCACTTCTCCTTTCTTTTGTGAATTTATTCACACTCATATATTACATTACTCTTTGAAAAATGTCAATACTTTTTTGTGATTTTTTTCACATTTTTTTGTTGACTTTTTTCAAAGCCTGGTATATACTTATATTTGTAGGAGGTTATGCAAATGTTTAACAAAGAAAATTTTTCAATTATATTATCTAAAATAAATAAAGAATACCCATCAATGACAGAATTTGCAAAGAAAGCTTCATTAGATAGATCATATATTTCAAAATATATAAGTCAAAAATTAAATAATCCCCCTACCCCTAAAATTCTTTTAGGAATAGCCAATGCTTCTCAAGGATTAACTACTTATGAATATCTTATGCAAATTTGTGGTTATATTAATGTAGATGGTTTATCAGATATCGATTTGAATAGTAATGAAATGAATGTTTTAACTAAGATGTTACTTGATTATAAGGAATTTTTAAATGAAGATCACTCTTCTGATAAGTTTGATGAGTATAAATATGTATCTAATCTTTCAAAAGATTCAAAAGAAAAAATCATCATTGCTTTTAGACGAAACTCATTGGATTTAATTTTAAATGCAAATAAAAATAATGAAGAAGACAATTACTTTGAATTTGCATCTGAAGATGATGCAATGTTTCCTTTATTGGATGTTGGAGATATTGCATTAGTTTATAAACAAAATAATATTGAAGATGGTGCAACATTATTAATTAACATTGATAATCATAATACAATTAGAAAATTCACACTAAGTACTGACAAAACTTACTATACCCTTTCTGCAATGAATGTATATTATAAAAATATTGATTTAAAAATTTCAGAACTAAATAAAATTAAGGTACTTGGAAAAGTTATCAAATCAGAAAATAAAAGTGCTTTCAAAAATTAAGGAGGTTTCTATATGAAAAATATTAAAAATTCTAATAACACAAAAGGAAAAATAACCGGAATTGGTCCAGGAATAGCTTTGATTATAGGCATTATTTTTATAGGGATTCTTATTGAGTCTACTACTGGAAATATTGTATCAACAAAAGAATTTTTAAATGTTAATGATTTTTATAAAACTGCTACAACTACAATTAGCAAAGAAGATTTAATTGTTAAATATGGTCAGCCTGAAAAAACAGAGAGTTGGAATTATACTAAACCTGATAATACAAAAATTCCTTTAGAAACATTATTTTATAATAATTCTGCTTATGAATATATTTTTAAAGATAATTTGCTAGTACGTATTAGTATTAATGAAAAAATACCTTTTAATTCAATTAAGGACATTTACACTATGTTTAATTTAACAAAATTTGAAACTACAGAAGAATTAAATACTGGATCTGCGATTAGAATTAAAAATACAAGTGTTCCAGATTTTTGGTGTAGTATAAATAATAAAAATATTGAATGGATTAAAATCACATTCTTGAATGATGTATTTTAATAAAAAATAAAAAGGATAATGTGTATTGTTTTTGCGGACACCACACATTATCCAGAGCGTAAACACTATTGAAAGTGAATACTTTGTTATTATATCGTAAAGTGACTTCATTTTCAATAGTAAATTAAAAATTTATTATAGGAAAATGGAGGTTTTTTATTGTGGAAAAAAACAAAAAATCAGCTTTATATGTAAGGGTATCTACTACTCATCAGATTGACAAGGATTCTTTACCTTTGCAAAGAAGCGATTTAACAAATTATACAAAATATGTATTAGGAATTGAAGATTTTGAAATATTTGAAGATGCAGGTTATTCTGGTGGAACAACCGACAGACCTGCATACCAAGATATGATGAATAGAATTAAACAAGGAGAATTTACACACTTAATTGTATGGAAGATTGACCGTATTAGTAGAAACTTACGAGATTTCTCTGAGATGTATGATGAATTAAAAAAATATAATGTAACATTTATATCAAGGAATGAACAATTTGACACTTCTACTGCTATGGGTGAAGCAATGCTAAAAATCATATTAGTGTTTGCAGAACTTGAAAGAAAATTAACTGGTGAACGTGTTTTTTCTGTTATGATTTCTCGTGCTCAAAAAGGTTTATGGAATGGTGCTACAATTCCTTTAGGTTATGAATGGGATGCTGAAGTAAAATTTCCTAGGCCATGTGATAATGAAGCAAAAGTAGTCCAGTATATTTATGACCAATATGAAATAATAAAATCAACGACAAAAGTTGCTAAAAAATTAAATATTGAAAAGATACCAACAAAAAGAAATGGCACATGGACTCCTCGTACAGTTGGAAGCATACTTACAAATCCTTTTTATATTGGAACATATCGTTATAATACCAAAACTAGAAAAACACGAAGATGGAAAGATAAAAGTGAATGGGTTGTTGTGGAAGATAATCATCAGGCCATAATAAACAAGGAACAATTTGAAAGGGTTAGCAAAATTATTCAAAGCAATTATAAGGGTGATAATAATTATCAAAGAAAAAATATAAAAATTCATATTCTTTCCGGAATAGCAAGTTGTCACAAATGCGGAAAGAAAATGCACGCAGGTATGGATCGTGCTCGAAAAGAAGGATTTACACCTTCAAGATATACATGTTATGCATTTCATGTCAATTATACTTGTGCAAATTATTCTAGTGATTTAGCAATATTACCTGGATTAATAAATTACATTGCTAACTATATGACCTTACAGGAAAGAATTACATCAAAACATTCTTTACGTGATATGGAAAGTATTTTATTGCGTGGAAAATATTTTGAAGACATAGATCATATTGAAAAGCAAGATCTAAAAAACACTTACAATTTATTAATTAATAATACTCTGGTTACCTATAATTCACTGGAAGAAGAAAAACAAGAAAAAATTATAAGTCAAAACACAATTTATGAAACGGAAAAAGAAAAATATGAAAAAGCATTGAAACGATTAGATGATCTTTATCTTTATGATATCAATTCTATGAGTAAAAAAGACTTTGTAATTAAACGTAAAGAAATTTCTGATAAAATTGAAAGTGTAAATAAAAAAATACAACAAGTAAAATTGAATGATACACCATTTATTAATAATAATGATTTCAATGTATTGTCAAAAGCAAGTTTCTATTTATTAACTAAAAATTTATCAAGTGTAAAAAATATTGATGTAATTTCTTTATTGAATGATTTAGATAAACAAACTATAAAAGATTTTATAAATACAATAATTGCAGATGTTTCTGTAGAAAGAGGAAAAATCTATAATATTACTTTTAAAAATGGATTAATACATCACTTTAATTATAAAAAATAATAAAAAATACAAAAAATGCCCAAGCGGTTTTTACTTACAGCCACTTGGGTTTTATCATATCATATTTGGTTATACACACGGACAACCGTAAAGTATAAAATGCTACCTTTTTCATTTATTCCTCCAATTAATTTATACCATTAAAATATAATTATTATATTAAATGAAACAAACGAATAAAAAATTAAATATCATTTTTTTCTCCTTGCTGCTCGCATTTGAAGAA
>CANCZH010000115.1 GCA_947382445.1 uncultured Clostridium sp.
TATCAAAACGATTGCATATTTCTTCTAACTTACGTTGTTCCCAAAAAAAAGTAGACCAAATTATTGATCTACTTATTACTTAGAGAATCCAAATCAAATCCATTATCTAAAATAAATTTTCTTAATATTTCATGAACTTGAATATTAACTTCATATTCTTTATATTGTTTATTATAAATTTTTTCTAATGTATTTTTAGATTTAACTAAATTTATTGTTTTTAGCAATTCATCAAATCTACCATACTCATTTATATTAGAATCAGTAACTGGGGAACTCATAATATTTCTTAATTTATTTTCATCAAGCCCAAAAGCGTTAGATAATTTTCGTATTTGGTCATTTTCAGCATTTTTTTCATATTCTGTAACATAATCCATAAATAATTTATTATCTTCTATTATTAAATCTCCACTTTCTATATCGTGTATTAGCATATTTGCATATTTTTGCTTTTCTTGTGATAAACTTGCAAATGACTTATGTAAGCTATTTAAAGCTTTTTCCAATTCTTCTGGAGAGTAGTTTGGCTGATTTAATACCTTTAAAAATTTAGTAAATCTGCTATTCATATAATCAGAATCAATTTTTCCATTATCAATTTCTATTAAACTACCATCAATATCATAACCAATATCATCTGGATTATTTTTATGTTCTCTATCTAAATCAATATATCTTTGCTTTATTGCATTAATATTTGATTTTGTAATATGACTATTTAATATTAACTGCTCCATATATATGTTATTGCATAATTTAATTTCTTCATCTTTACCTAAATCTTTAGATAATACAACATCTTCTATATTATTTTGTTCTTCAACAGTATCATCATCTTTAGGAATATATCCTTGAATTATTGCAGCACTTAAATAATTATTAAACTCATTATATAATTTAACAAATTTTCTTTTTGTTTCTTTATCATCTGGTAATACCGAAAAGTCTTCAACACCATCAGACTTAAATAATTCTTCGATTTCACTATAAATTTTGTTCATCATACTGATATTTTCTTCTAATTTTGGAACAAATAATTGAAATGGTTTATCACCTGAATACAATCTTATTGCTTTTTCTATATTTTTTTCCATCGTATATGGTTTTCTATAATATTTTATTATTCCAAATGGTTTAGTAGTTGCATTATAAACTCTATTAGTTCTTGAAAATGCCTGAATAATATTTTCAAATTTAATTACTTTATCTAAATACAATACATTTAACCATTTAGAATCAAAACCTGTTAATAATTGATCAACAACTATTAACAAACCAATCTTGTCTTTGTCTTGTATGTGTGTATATGGTTTTTTATGTGCAAGTCGATTTTGAATATCTTTTTTTAGACTTTTGCTACTGCTTAGAGAAAACTTCTGATCAAATATATTGTTATAATCTTCAATAACTTCAACTAATCCATCTTCTTTAAAGATAGCACCATCATTATTATCAATATTAGGATCAACTAATAAAGTAAAGTTAAATAAATCTCCAGCATTTTTAGATTTTAATAATCTATAGTATTCTATTGCTTCTGGTATACTATTTGTTGCTAATATTCCACTAAATTCATTATTATGACTGATTATCTTCCAATTAGAAAGAATACTTTTTACAACTTCTTCCCTATGCACATTATTATTGTATTGGTTTGATTTTAAATAATCTTCTATTCCCCTTTGATAATTACCATTCTCATCTAAATCTCCAGCCATGTCCACATCTTGCATATATTTATAAAAAATTTCACTCTTTGCAGGATCTGATATTGCTTCTTCTTCGGTTTGAGATTTAGATTTTTCCAAAGCAATAGCTTTTCTTAAATCGTTATCTTTGTAAGTAGGGCATTTATATACATCAAAACCCAAAACATTGTGATCTCTAATACCATCTGCTATAGCATAACGATGTAACTCATTTCCAAATACATCAGCAGTAACACTAAATTTCTTTTTATTTTCATCTAACACTGGTGTTCCTGTGAACCCAAAGAAAATAGCTTTTGGAAAGGTTTCTTTAATAGATGCCATCATTGTTCCAAAGGTATCTCTATGACACTCATCAATTATAAACACTATTCTTTTTTTATTTATAGTTTCTAAATCATGTGTATATATTCCTAAAAGGTCTTTTATTAGACTCATTTTTTGAATAGATGTAACAATTAAAACCTTATAATCATCTTTTAATTGAGTTATAAGATCCCTAGTATCATCTGTTCCTGATACATCATCTTTGTTATCGGCAAAACCTTGATAGTCATCCAAAGATTGCGTTCCTAACTCGATTCTATCCATTAAGAATATTACTTTATCAGCATCTTTTGAATTAGCAATTAATTGTGCAGACTTAAATGATGTCATAGTTTTACCAGAGCCTGTTGTATGCCAAATATATCCTCCTCTAGTATTAGGATTAGTCCAGTCTGTTTTTGAAACAACATCACTTATTTTATTTGCTGCATAATATTGATAACTTCTCATTACTTTTAGAACATTATCTGTATCATCTGCAACTGTATAAAAACCTATTAGTTGATGAGCCATAGGTATTGATAATAATTTGCTGGTGATTTCCTTCCAATTATTTACTATTTCATTATTGAAATTTTCCCAATGAAAATAGAAAGAAGGATTAAATGTACCTGTAGGTCCTGGATTTGAAAAATATACTGTTTCTTCTGGTGTCATGGCAACAAAAATTTGCACTAATTGATATATCCCACTATTATATATTCCTTCATGGGCATACTTTTCTATTTGATTGGTAGCTTGTTTGATTGAAATATTACTCTTTTTTAATTCAATATGAAATAAAGGCATCCCATTTATAAGAAGCATGACATCTCCTCTTCTATTATTTAAAACAGAAGACTTTTTATTAAAGATAGGTTGTTCTGCAATTTGATATCGTGATTGTCCTGCAGCAATCTCTTGTCTATCATAGATTTTTAGACTTACTTCTTTTCCAAAATGTACTTTGTCTTCTTCATTATCTCTAGTAATACTAATTGTACTGCCATTAATAAAACTATTTAATTTGATAGGAAATTTCAACTCATTTATTTGTTCAATGATTTGTTGCATTTCACCATCAGTTAATGGAAAATCATTAAGTCGATCTACTTGTCTATTATTTTCAAATAAAATTTTTGACCAATTATTTAATAAATCTTTTTCAGTAGGATTTTTCAACACTCCATCTGTCCATCCATTTTCTTGCAAAGATTTTATAAAATCATGTTCAAATTGCAATTCATCATTATACATTTCGCCTCTCCTTCCTATATAAACATTTTATTTAACATTGATGTTTTAATATTTTTCAATTTTTCTAACTTACGTTGATGAAGAGTGATAAGGTTATCTATTTCTAAAAATAAAGCTCCAATTTGCTGTTGTTCATTTCCTTTCGGCATACTAAATTCGTAGGCATTTAACTCATCCCTATTAATTTTAGGCATACCAGATCTCATTGATACAGAAACAGAATATTTATAAAAATCAGTTGTTTGTAATAAAGTATATAAGTATTTTTGATTTAGTCCATTCTTTGCATTCAGAACATATGAATCAGCACTTGAAAGTCCTTCAAATAAAGGAAAAACGTATTTCCCCAATTGTGGATTTATTTTGCCATAAATTATGTCCTCAGGATAAAAATGAAACTTTCCACTTATTAAATTTTCTTCTCCAACCTTTTTAATATTGTCATAAAATTGACCTGTAAAAGATTCAATGTTTCCAGGTCCTATATGAGGAAGATTATCATATTTTCCACTTTTTGGATCAACCATTTCCGTTGATATATTTACCATATCTATCCACTTACGTTGTTCCCAAAAAAAAGTAGACCAAATTATTGATCTACTTATTACTTA
>CANCZH010000116.1 GCA_947382445.1 uncultured Clostridium sp.
TCCTTCCCTTACATAAAATAATTGAAAGTCTCAGGAAAGACAACAGACCAAGCCATGAAGAAAGAGATAGGAAAGCATTACATGTTTGGCATGGAAGCAGTCCACATCTGCAAGTTTTCTGATCCAATTCAGGTTTGAGACTTGATAAGACTTCTTTCCCCTTTTTGGTCATGTGTAGATATTTAAACATGTAAATCCTTGGCATTTCTTCTCACAACACCTTCTGGAATCACCATCTCAGTGAACCTGCTTTTGCTTTTTGTCTTCCCTATAACTCTTCATCAGAAAATACATATTCCATTTTTTCTTTTGTGTCAATATCTTTATAATCTAATCTATCTATAACTTTGTCAATACATTCATTTTCTTTTAAATATTTTAAACCAGGAATAAAATTATAATCATATATCCAAGCTAAATGAGAAAGCCATTTGTCCATATTAGTTTTTCTATGTGAAGAAACTATTGTCTTTTCAGCTAAAAACTCTTTCCATACATCATCTGTAATCTTTTCTTTTGATACTGTTTCTTCATCAGACTTAAATAATGTATAAAAATCTTGATATTGTTTAACTATAAAATTATCTGTTTTATCAGCATCTCTTATTATTTTAGCATGTAACAATTCTCTTTCATTTAATCCTTTTTCAATTTCAAACTTATTATGATTTGCAATAGCTTTTTTTATAATAGTATCATATTGATTATCTTCTACAAATTTCCTAATTAAACCATCTTCAAATAATAGCTTAACTCCAAATTCTGCATGATCCATTGTATTATAATCTTCAAAATTATCATATTTAACAGCTTGCTCAAATCTTCCTATATCATGTAAAAGACCTATTAATTTAGCAAGTTCTACATCTTCATCAGATAAATTCAATCCTCTTGAAATATATTCAGCAATTTTAACAACTCCATAAGTATGTTTTATTTTTACATTTACTTTTTGATCTGCTACTTTAAATTGTGAAGTATATTCTTTAAACTCTTTTTCTGCATTTATTAAATCAATCATTTCTCTATCTCCTTAACAATTGCGTCACTATCTATTTCAAATTTATGCATAAGCTTTACTGCATTTCCTGATTCTCCAAATCTATCTTTAATTCCCATTTTAGTTAATTTGCAAGGATATTTTTCAGTAAGTACATCTGCAATTATACTACCAAGTCCTCCAATTATACTATGGTCCTCCACAGAAATCAATCTTTTAGTTTCCTTAGCACACTTTAAAATCATTTCTTCATCTATGGGTTTTAAAGTATGTACATCAACTACTCTAATATTTATACCTTTTGTTTCAAGTATTTCTTTAGCCTTTATTGATTCTGAAACACAAATTCCAGTTGCAAAAACAGTTGCATCTGTTCCATCTCCAATTTGAATAGCTTTTCCAACTTCAAATTCTTGATTTTCTTCATAAATCACATTTGATGCAAGTCTACAAGTTCTAATATAACAAGGTCCATTAAGCTTACTTGCTTCATTTACTACCCATCTAGTTTGAACATAATCAGATGGACAAAAAACTGTCATATTAGGAAGTGCTTTCATCATATTTATATCTTCCAACATCTGGTGAGTGGCACCATCTTCGCCAACAGTAATACCAGCATGACTACCACAAATTTTAACATTTAAATTCGGATAACAAACACTATTTCTAATTTGGTCATAAGCTCTACCAGTAGCAAAAACTGCAAATGTGCTTGCAAAAGGAATTTTTCCACAAGTAGACATTCCAGCTGCTGTTGCTATCATATCTTGTTCAGAAATTCCCATATCAAAAAATCTTTCTGGAAATTCTTTTTTAAATATTTCACTTTTAGTAGCACACGCTAAATCTGCATCTAATACAACAACATTTTTATTTTCTTTTCCTAACTCTTTCAAAGCCTCTCCATAGCTTTGTCTAGTAGCTTTTTTCTCTTCTTTCATAAATTACACCTCCTTAATTGCTTGCATATATTCTTCTTCATTTGGAGCTTTTCCATGCCAACAGGCTTGATTTTCCATATAACTTATGCCTTTTCCCTTAATTGTTTTAGCAATAATAGCAGTTGGTTTTCCTTTAACACTCTTAGCCTTTTGAAAAACAGTTATAAGTTCATCAATATTATTTCCATCAACTTCAAAAGCTTCAAATCCAAAGCTTTCAAATTTTTCTTTTATTGGATATACACTCATTACTTCTTTAACTTCACCATCAATCTGTAATTTATTATTATCAACAATTACACATAGATTATCTAATTTATAATGTGAAGACGTCATTGCAGCTTCCCAAACTTGTCCCTCTTCAATCTCACCATCACCAAGTAAACAATAAACTCTAAATCCTCTCTCATCCATTTTTGAAGAAAGAGCCATTCCATTTGCACAAGATAATCCTTGACCTAAAGAGCCTGAACTCATATCAACTCCTGGAATATGTTTCATATCAGGATGTCCTTGTAGTAATTCTCCCATTTTTCTAAAATTTTTAAGCTCATCTTTTGAAAAATATCCTCTTTCAGCTAAAGTAGCATACAAAGCAGCTGATGCATGTCCTTTAGATAATACAAATCTATCTCTATTAGGATCATCTTTTTTACTAGGGTCTATATTCATTTGATTGAAATATAATACTGTCAATATATCTGCACAAGATAATGCTCCACCTGGATGACCAGACTGTGCACTATATATTTCTTCTAAAATATTTTTTCTAATTTCTCTTGCTGTTTTCTTTAAGTCTAGTATATTTTCCTCAGTTATTTTCAAAAAAATCACTCTCCTTTTATTATTTTTTATAACTATATCATACTACATCATTATTTTCCATCATTTGCGATACAAATTTTTCTTTTTCTTCAACAACAATATCATATCTAGTTTTTATAAAATCAGCTATATTTTCTATTCTAGTCATAATATGTATTTGCTCTAATATTCTATCATCATTTTCTTTTCTTATTTTTAAAATTTCCTTATAAATTTCTCCAATAGTAGATTCAATATTTAAAAGTTTCTTTAGTATTTCATCATTTTTGTTCATATTATATCCTTTCTATTCACTACTACCAAAAAGCACAATACTACTATATAGCAATACTGTGCTTTTTTCAACAAAATTCAAATTACAAATTCATGCTTTTTTCAGCAATTTTAGCATATTTAGTTAATTTTTCATTAGCTAAATAATTTATAGTACCAGCTGGGAATTTACCATTTTTATCTTTTTTTCCAGCTGGAACACCAGTTAAAATTTCTATTCCTTCTTCAATTGTATTAATAGCATATATATGGAATTTTTCTTCTTTTACAGCCTCTATTACTTCGTCATTTAAATGCAAGTTTCTAACATTTTGAGATGGAATCATTACACCTTGTGTGCCATCTAATCCTCTCATTTTACAAATTTGGAAAAATCCTTCAATTTTCTCATTAACACCACCAATAGGTTGAATCTCGCCTTTTTGGTTTACAGAACCAGTAACTGCAATTGATTGATTAATTGGTATTTCAGATAAACTAGATAATATTGCATATGCTTCTGTACTAGAAGCACTATCACCATCAACACCACCATATAATTGTTCAAAACATATACTTGCAGTAAGTGATAAAGGCTTATCTTGTGCAAACATTTCGCCTAAATATCCAGTTAAAATCATTACACCTTTTGAATGGCTTGAACCAGACATTTGAACTTCTCTTTCAATATTTATAACTCCAG
>CANCZH010000117.1 GCA_947382445.1 uncultured Clostridium sp.
CAAAGCCAAAGAAAGAAGAGCCTAAAAAGGATGAACAATATAATGTTGGATTCTGGGCTAATTTAATTTTAAGATTTACTAATTTTATAAAAAGACATATAAAAATTAAAGCTATTTTAGATGCTTGTGCAAAGTTGGAAGAAAGTGTACTATCTAATGCCAAAGCTTTACCAGAGTCTTTAGATGATGTCGAACCTAAAAAATTAAAAGTAACTGTAAAAGATAAAACAGATGATAAATCAAAGAATGAAGATAAAGAGCCTATTGAAGCAGAAGAGGAAGAAGAATCAGAATATCTTAAGGCTGTTCGAAAACAAGATCATAAATGGTATCAAAAAAAGTTGTCAACAGCTAAGGAGGATGAATTATTTTCAAGAGTAAAAGCAGAGAAAGAAAAAGAAGTAAAAAAAGATGGTATCAAGGAAAGCGAATACGATAAATATATAGAAAGTGAAGTTTTACAACAAATTATAGATTTGGCTGAACAAACAGGAGTAGATACAGCTGATCCAAAAACAAAATTATATCGTCCTATGAATAAAATTTATAATGATTTAGCTAAAAAGGTAAAAATGAAAGAAAGAGAATCAGAGCCAGAAAAAACAGAACCAGAAAAAACAGAGCCAAAGACAGAACCAGAAAAATCTGAACCAAAAGATTCAGATTTTTGGGTAGTTCAAAAAATGAAAACAGCTAAAAAAGACGAACTATTTACAAAAATTTCAGAGCAACAATATAATAAAGTAAAATCTGAATGTGAAGAAAAAGGAATTACTACTGAAGAGGATGCTTTAAGAAGTGCTGTGGCATTTAAAATTTATAATGAAATAATTAGAAGAGCTGAAAAACAAGGTATTAAAACAGTTGATAGTAATGATAATGAACGTTCAATAGAAGATATTTATAAAGACTTAGATGAAAAAATTAAATTACAACAAAAAACAAATGAAGTTTCTAAAGATGCTGAGAAGAAAAGAAAAGAAGAACAAAAAAGTAAAGATAAAGAACCATCAAAACCAAAGGGAAAACCACAAGGAAGAGGTAAACCAAGAACAAAAGGTACTGATAGATAATGAGGTCTAAAATGAAAAACGAACATGTAAATGTAATAGGAGGCGGTCTTGCAGGATGCGAGGCTGCCTATCAAATTGCTAAAAATGGAATTAAAGTAAAATTATATGAGATGAAGCCTATAAAATATTCACCTGCACATAGTAATCCAGATTTATCAGAAATTGTTTGTAGTAATTCTTTTAAATCTAATTTACTTACTAATGCATGTGGGCTTTTAAAAGAAGAATTAAGGATGTTAGATTCTTTACTTATTAAAATTGCAGATAAAACAAGTGTACCAGCAGGTCAAGCATTGGCAGTTGATAGAGAAGAATTTTCTAGAAAAGTTACTGAATGTATAAGAAGTAATCCTAATATTGAAGTTATAAATCAAGAAGTATTAGAAATTCCTAAGGATGAAATAACAATTATTGCTACTGGACCACTTACTTCTGAGGGATTATTTGCTGAAATTTCAAGAATTATAGGTGGAGAAGAACTTCATTTTTATGATGCAGCAGCACCTATTATTGAAAAAGATTCAATAAATATGGATGTAGCATTTATAGGCGATAGATATGGTAAAGGTGATGCTGATTATATAAATTTACCTATGAATAAAGAAGAATATGAGAAATTTTGGAATGAACTTGTTAATGCAGAAATAGCAAAATTACATGATTTTGAAAAAAGAGAAATATTTGAAGGATGTATGCCTGTTGAAGTTATGGCCAAACGAGGAATTGATACATTAAGATATGGACCTTTAAAACCAGTTGGATTTGATGATCCACGTACAGGAAAAAGACCTTATGCTATTGTTCAGTTAAGACAAGACAATAGTAGTGGAAGTTTATATAATATTGTTGGGTTTCAAACTAATTTAAAATTTGGAGAACAAAAAAGAGTGTTTTCAATGATTCCAGGATTAGAAAATGCAGAATTTGTGAAATATGGAGTTATGCATAGAAATACTTTTATAAATTCTACTAAATTGTTAAATTCAAATTTACAAATGAAAGAACATTGTAATATATTTTTTGCTGGTCAAATAACTGGTGTAGAGGGATATGTTGAGTCAATTGCTTCTGGATTGATAGCTGGAATAAATGTAGTTAATTTTATTAATAATAAAGAAAGTTTTATTTTGCCAGTAGAAACAATGCTTGGAGCTTTGATTGATTATATTGTAACACCAAACGAGAAATTTCAACCTATGAATGCTAATTTTGGTATTTTACCCAAATTAGAAAAAAGAATAAAAGATAAACAGGAAAGATATAAAAGGTTATCAGAGATATCTATAAATAAAATAAATGTATTACTAGATTAACATAATATTGAGAAAAATGTATACAAATGGTAATTTTTGTAGTATAATTAAAAAAGAAAAATTAAGAAAGTAGGTAGTAAAAGATGGTAAACCTTGAAAGATTTGTAGTAATATATACAATACTTTCTAAACACTAATACTTGTATTAGTGATAATTTTAATATCTACAAAAATATATGAAACACAACTAAAAAGCAAATAACATTGCTTTTTCATTTGTGTTTCTTTTTGATTACATATATTGTTAAACAATAGCAAATTATGTAGAATAAAATTAAGTTTATCGTTTTTTAGGAGAGGAAAAGAATGGAAGAATTAGATGTTTTAAAAGCACAACTAGAAGTCTATGATGGAACTAATAATGATTTTGGAACAATTTCAATGCTTCAATCAGAAATTGGAATACTTGATAATGCTGGTGTTGACCATAATGATGAACAATATAAAAATGCAATAAGAAATTTGGAGAGAGCACAAAGAGAAAGAGAAGAATTAGTAAGAAAGATTGAAGCTTTAGAAGGGGAACGTTCTAATCAAGAAGATGAGACTTTACATGATGATAATTCAGATGAAAAAATACATGAACCTGAGCAAATGGCACCAGTAGAAATTGATGCTGTTGAAAAAGAAAATATTAGAAAAAGAATTATGGAATATGAGGCACTTAAAAATACTGACGAAAATTTTCAAAAGGGACAAGATGTTTTACCTGTTCTTAATGAATTGAAAAATTTGCAACAAGTACCTGGAATAGATCAAGAAGTTATAAATGCTGATGAGATTCTTAAAAGAATAGAGGAGTACAAAAGACAATTAGCGGAATTAGAGAAAAATGTTCCAGAAGAAATGCAGAACTCTAAAAAAATAGATGATTTAATTAGTAAAATAGAGGAAATAAATAGGCAATTAGAAGAAATACAAAAAGAAGTTGAAAAAAATCCAAATTATGATGTAGAATCAATTAAAAGAACAGAATTAGAAGTTGAAAAATATAATTTGCAAAAAGAATTACAAAAAGAATTAAGTGATAAAAAAGAAAGAACTTCTAGTGATATAATAAATGAAATAGAAGAAATAAATAGACAATTAGAAGAAATACAAAAAGAGGTTGAAAAAAATCCAAATTATGATGCAGAATCAATTAAAAGAACAGAATTAGAAGTTAAAAA
>CANCZH010000118.1 GCA_947382445.1 uncultured Clostridium sp.
TTTTAGTAAATATGATAAAGATAAAGAATTAAAATATAAGAAACCTCTAAAATATGGAGTAACTAAAGAAGAATATGACAAAATTTATAATAAATTTACAGAAATTGATGAAAAATATGAAAACTTACTAGAAGTAAATATTCCTAAAAAAAGTTTTGAAGCTATTTGGCTAAATGAAAAGCAACATATTAGAGATAAACTTATAACTTTTTTAGAGAAAAAGACTCTTAATGATATTCAAAAAAATCAATTATTTGAACTTATTATGAATATTGAAGATGCTACACCTATGCAAAAAGAACGATTTATTTTATATTATGGTTTAGACAAAGAAAAAATACATAGTGCATCTAAATTAGCAAAATTACAACATTGCACTCAATCAAATATTAGACAGGCAATAAACAAAATCAAATCAAAAATAATAAGATTACCAGATGAAAAGATAGACATAATAAGAGAAATAATAGAGGAAAAATAAGAAAGTGGCATTAGAATCATATAAAAATGTATGAAATGGAGAAAATATGAAAGATAAGTTAAAGTTATTAAAAGAACAAATTGAAGAAAAACGAAAGGAGTTAGATTTAGCAATAGACAAAGGATTAGATGCGAAAAGTATCTACCAAATAAATATCGAATTAGATAATATAATTACAGAATATATAAAATATGAAAGACAAAGAGAAATATTAGAGAAGTATGATTATATTTTAAATAATCCTTATAAGAAGCAAATTATAAGTGGAATAATGAATGATGTAAGGAAAGAAATTAAAAATATTTCTGATTATGAGTTAGAATGTTATTGTAACAATGTATATGTATATGCTTGTTTAAGAGCATATAAGATTAGTGAAGACGAAATAGCAAAACAGATTTTGTGTCGCAATAATATAGCAGCAGAAAAGTTAGAAAGTTCAAAATGTAATCATATACGTATAAGCAAAAAATTCAATACAAATATTTCAACTAAATATTATGGAATAGTAAAGGAAAAAATTGCAAATCAAAGTGAATAACAAAATTTGTTTGACAATAGCATAAAAATAGTGTATAATGAATATACTAAAAGAGTAATCGTATGATTACTAATCGGAAAAACCCCTGCCGAAAGTGGGGAGATTTACATTAGGAAAACCCTTGCCTTAAGTAGGGAGTTATACATTAGGAAAACCCTTGCCTCAAGTAGGGAGATTTAAAATACAAACAGGGTATAGCAATATATCCTGTTTTGTTTGTAAAGGAGCAAAAATGGGAGAAAATGAAACACTAAAATTTTATACAGTAAATGAAGATTACATAGACTATTTAAGCAAATTTGATAGTCATGTTAGTTGGAATAAAGAGCAAAAAAGACCTTATGTAGGAATTGTATTAAGGGTAGAAAATTATTTATATTTTGCACCTTTATATTCATACAAAGTAGGTTATGATAAGTACAAAGATAATCCTAGTTTTATAAGAGTAGAAGATAGAAAAGGAAAAAATGTATCTATTATAAGATTCTCTGAAATGCTACCAGTTCCAGAAACAGCAATAAAATTATTAGATTTTAATAGTAGAGGGGACAAGTATAGAGATCTCTTACAAGCAGAAAGCAATTTTATAAATGATAATAAAAATGTGATATATTCAAAAGCAAAGAAAATATACAAAAATGTAGTACATATAAAAATCCCATTTTTTATTAGCATTTCATGTGATTTTGAGTTACTAGAACAAAAATTAAAAGAATATGTTGGAGATGCAGTAAGAGAAACAAAGTTTATAAAAGATGTAGAAATAACTTGTGAAGTCTTTGAAGAAATATCAACTATTGTTAAAGTTTTAGAAGATAAAGGATTCAAATACATAGAAGAATTTACATTAGATGATATATATATGAAAAATGATAAAACTAATGAATTTGCACCTAAAAATGGAAGAATTACAGATACTTTAATCATTAGATATGTAAATGAAGATGACAAAAAGATAGTTTGTAAAAGAAGAAATCATAATAAAGATGGATTTGAAATTAGCACAGAAAAGTCTGTACTAAAAGTAATGAATATAGAAGATGCAGAAAAGCATTTGAATATATTAGGTTATACAAGATTCTTAAATATGATTGACAAAAACTACATGTATGAAAATGATGAGTTTATAGCATATATTCAAGATGTTAAAGATTTAGGAATATTTATAGAGCTAGAAGCAAAGAAAGTAGAAAATGCAGAACAAAATATAGAGCAGCTAATAGAATTTGTAAAAACACTTAACCTAAAAATTGGAACAAAGTTTGATATTAGAAAAGCAGATTTATTATATTCAAAACAAAATAACAAATAATACATGGAGTTTTGCCTAGAAATAGGGCAAAACTCTTTACTTTATTTACATAATATGATATAATAATAGCGATTGAGAGGTGCTACTATGTCTAATGTAAATTATAATTTGTATAAGATATTTTGTGTAGTTGCAAGTTCTAAAAGCTATGCAGATGCAGGAAATAAATTAGATCAGACTCCAGCTAATATTAGTACACAGATAAGCAATTTAGAAAATCAATTAGATGTGAAACTATTTTATAGAGAAAAAAATGGAGTAAAGCTAACAGAAAAGGGAAAAGAATTATTTGAAATGGTTAATAAAAGTATTTCTTCCTTTGATTTTGCCGAAAAAGTAATAAAAGAAAAAAATGATTTAGCTAATGGTACTATAAATTTAGGGTGTCAATCTCACTTGACTAATTATTACTTAATGGAATATATCAAAAAAGCCAAAAATGATTTTCCAAACTTAAATATTGAGTTAACTTGTGGTGCAAATCCAAGTGAAATGTTTGAGATGTTAAAAAATCACAAACTTGGTTTTGTAATAACAGATGTTATACCAACAGAAACAGATGAGTTTGTAATTGAAGAATTAAAAAAAGTAAACAATATATTTGTTGCAAAAGAGCCATTGAAAATTGAAAATGTAAAAGAATTAGAAGATTTACGATATATATTAAATTTTGACAATACAATTTCTACTAAAAATCTATTCAAGATTCTAAAAGAACACAAAGTAAAAATTAAACCTAATATGAAATGTGATACAACAGAAATAAGAGTAGAAGCAGTAATGAATGGACTAGGAATAGCTTATGTAATGAAAGAAGCTGTCAAGAAACAATTAGAGAATGGAGAATTATACGAAGTTGAATTGCCAATAGAATTGCCAGAATTGAGTATAAATTTAGTGTATATAAAAGATATGCTAACACAAGTAGATAAGAAATTTATAAAAAAATACTTAAAAAATAAGTAATAAATGAATATAAGCAAATAGGCAGAATATCCTTAAAACAAAGGGTATTCTTTTTTTGTATTAAAAAATATTTAATACTGATTAAATATTTGAGAATAGACAGGAAAATTCTTACAAGATATAATAATTGTGTATCAATTTCAAAGAAAGAGAGATGTTAAAAATGCAAAAAAAGAGAGTTTGTTGGAATATTACAACAAAATGTAAT
>CANCZH010000119.1 GCA_947382445.1 uncultured Clostridium sp.
TTTTCTATATTGTTCTAAATCTTTTTGATATATATCTATTGTAGGATTTCTGCTAGCTCTAAGTTTTTTTCTGCTACCAATTTTTCTGTACTTATCATAGGCTGTGTCACTTTCTAATTTTCTTTTTTGATATTCTTTACTACCAATATCTTTGCAAGTTAGTTCATTTTCAATGATTCTATCACAATAAGTAACTGTTTCTTTATGAGTTATAAAGTATCTTCCACAATTACCACATATTTTAATATGCATTTTATTAACAGCTACTACATTAAATAGCGTAATATAAAAACTTGTAAATAAGTTATTAGTTTCAAATTGTTGCAGACTATTAAGTTTTCTACCAGTAGGATCTATTTCTTCAATAGCAGAAACTAAAGCATTAATGTCATATAGCCCAATTAGTTCTTTTCTTATTGGAAAGTTATTATATTGATAATCTAATAAATCTGTTGAGTGAAAATCTTGCTTAAATTCTGCAAAGGTATCCTGATATAATTGATTATATAAGAAAAATATTTGCTTATGAGTTAGATATTTCATATCGGCTGGATTATCAATACAATAAACAAAATTAATGCATTTCTTAAAAAGACTTTGATAATAAATCAAATTTTTCTTTTCTTTTTCATAATATTTTCTTGCTATTTCAACTATCTCATTTACAGGATATAAAGTATCCAATTCAATATATTTAATATCTTTATCATCTAATTTATTTATAAAATAATCAAAGAAATTTATAAAAAACAATAAATAGTCATTAAATACATCAAAGTTATAGCTTATAAAATCTAATAGAGAAAGATCCTCATGTTCAACAGAAGATGTTGGTTCAAAAACTATATAACCTTTTAAATTTTCTACATTATCTTTAAAAGAAAGAGAAACAGCTTCAACAGTTTCATCAATTTCTACTATTGATTTCAATTCATTAATTATTTTTTCACGTTCTAATTCAGAAGTTGCATTTTCAAGTTTTAAAACTAATTGTCCAAATCTTTCATCAGGTGGGATAGTCCTTAAATTCGCCAAGTATTTATTATTATTCTTGCTGATAGGTTTACTCAAATAAGCTCCAGAAGTATGGATGAATATTTGAGAAAAGTATGAAGCATCAAAGGATATACCTATTTTATTTTTTCGTTCCATATCTCATCTTCCTTGTTAACAAATTATAAAAAAACCAAAAAATTCGTTTTGATAACCGAATTTCCTAAATTTAATAGGATTTTATCATAAAGCGTGGTAAAATTCAATTAGTTAGCAAGAAAAACTATATAAAACTTGTTAACGAAGAACTATAAACGAATAAACTTAAAGGAAAGGAGGAGTATACATGGAACTACAAAAAGTACAAAGAACAACACTAACAATGAAAGAAGCAGCAGAATATTTAGGAATTTCTTATTGGTTAATTAATCAATTAGTAAGAAGAAAAGAAATTCCTTGTTCTAAAGTTGGTGGAAAGTTCTTATTTAGAGTTCAAGTCTTAGATGAATATTTAAGAAACAAAGAACAACAATCAGTAAATTACTAATTTAAGAAGAAAGTGAGGAAAGGAGGACATGTATGGAATACAGTGGTTTAAGGTAGACAGAAATATTTTTAATAATAGGAAGATTCAAATACTTCTCAAGCATAAAGATGGAGATACATTCTTTAGAGTGTGGATGCAATTATTATCAATAGCAGTTGAATGTGGTAACAATGGCAGATTAGAAATCGGACAAAAACCGATTACCTTTGTAGATTGTGCGAAGATTATGGGAAAAACTTCGGACAAAATGAGAAGAATATTGGAAGAGTTTCTAGAGTTGGGAATGTTAAAAAAGGAAGGGGAAACATTCTTAATTAAAAATTGGGATAAGTATCAAAGCATTGATAAATACGAAAATTATCAAATTCAAAATAGAGAAAGACAAAGAAAATATCGTGAAAAGTTAAAAAGTGAAGGTGAAAAAAGTAATGTTACAATAACGTTAAATAACGCAGAAGAAGAGAAAAGAACAGAAAAGAAAACAAAAGAAGAAAGAAAAGATAAGATAAGAAGAGAGGAGGATGAAAATGGATTCAGAGAATACAAATTACAATGAAGTTATACACAATAAGCTTAAAAAATGTGAATTCTGTGGTAAAGAATTAGAACCAATGGGACTTGATTATTTATATGCGAATATATCTCCAGACTGTATTCAATATCAAAGATGTACTTGTAATAAAGCAAATCAATATTGGAAAGAAAAAGATAAACTAGACTTTGAAGAACAAAAACGAAGAAAATATAGAAACATTATAAACAGAATTTATAAAGAAAACTATGTTGGAAGAAAATTTCAAGAGCAGAATTTTGAGAACTTCTATGTAGATTCAAATAATGAATATGCAGTAAAAGTTGCAAGTGACTATATTAGTAAAAGTATAAACAAAATGCAAACTAACGGACTGATAATAACAGGCAAGTCAGGAGTTGGTAAAACACATTTAGCGGCAGCTATTGCAAATAAATTAATTGAGAACGACAAGATAGTTTTAATGGGTAGATTAACTACTTTATTGGATATGATAAGGGAAACTTTTAGAGATAATACTAAGTCAGAAAATGAATTAATTGATTTATATTCCAATGTAGATATGATAATAATTGATGATCTAGGAACAGAAAAAATAAGTAGTTGGGCATTAGAAAAGTTATATACAATAATTCAAAACAGATGTGAAAATGGATTACCAATAATTATAACAACTAGATTTGATAAAGAAGGATTAATAGAAAGATTTAGTTATAGTAATGATCAAGATTTAGTAGATGCAACTATCTCAAAATTGTATCAAATGTGTTATGGAATAACACTAAAAAGTATGAAAAAAGAGTTAGTATAAAGTCGCTAAACTAAAAATACTAACCCTATGTAAGTTAATAATATTTTAATATAAAAAATAAAAAAAGTAAATAGAAAGAGAGGAATAAATTATGAGAAGAAAAATATATGAACAATATAAAATAATAGGAGTAAATGAAATAAAAGGAGTAGGTGAAAGGATGTATAGTGAATATTATCAAGAAAAGATAGAAAGAGCCAAAAGAGTTGTTAAAAAATATGGATTGTTAGAGCCATTTGAAGTTATAAAGACGTCAAATGGATACAAATTAATATCACATCCATTAAGATTTTATGCAGCAAAACAATTAGATTATAAAGCAGTTCCATGTCTAATTAGGAAACCAGAATATGAAACTATATTATATAAAACTCTAAAAAAATTGAACATGGATTAATTAAAATTGGTACTTGGACTAGCTTAAAAAAGTCCAAGTATTTTTATAGTACGACAGGCATGTCGCTTAGCTAATCGGTGAAAGTTCGTAGTGGAGGTATATATCGCCAACCACCTAGAGAAGCACAAGCTATCCATTGTGAGGTGGAAGTGAAGGAAGTGTGTATCAAA
>CANCZH010000120.1 GCA_947382445.1 uncultured Clostridium sp.
TGGCTATTACATTTGTAATAGATTGAAAGATAAAGCCTCTAGTGGTCATTAGTTACCACTAAAGGCTTTATTTTTTATAAAAATTAAATTTTTATTTGAGTTGTATTTTAACCTATTGAGTTGGGTCTTTTTTTATTTGAGTTGAAATTTGGTAATTTCAATATGCAA
This sequence comes from uncultured Clostridium sp., assembly GCA_947382445.1. The sequence goes on from CANCZH010000120.1 coordinate 169, forward strand.
TAAAACCCCCAAGATAGTCCAAGTTTTGATTGAAATTATACTTTTGATTTAATTTTGATTGCATTGAAATAATTATCGTTTTATAGTAATATATATTTAAAGGTTGCAATCTTTTTAAAATTTATTTTTTATATCGGAGGTATGTTATGACCAAAATTTTTGAAATTATGAAAAAGCAGGTAGTGCAAGAGCTCAATTCATTACAGTTGGACGTATTAGGAGTAGAAGCAGGAGAAAATGTACGCAAAGAAACAGGCGAGATTTTGGAGTTTGTACGTGTGGATGTTGAGGTGGCGAAAGGTTCTGGATTATTTTCTCGTTGTCAATTTTCAGTCAAAGTACCAGATACTCAAAAAGTTAAAGTAACGCAAAAAGAATTGGAAGCGGCGGATTATCAAGCGTTCTTCAATGGGCTTGAGATAAGTTACATCGATACTAAGGGTAATGTTTATTTTCGAGCAACATCATATGATGTTGAGAAAGAGGAGTAATATGGAAACATTGCTGATTCTAATTGTTTTTGTATTTTTGATTTTTTCAGCTTTTGCGATTTTTAAAGTAAAATCAGGTCAAAACAAAAATTTTGGCGAAGCATTTAGTGCTGTTTGTAGAGAATTTTATAAATATTGTAACACGAGCGAAATTACAGTATCTTCAGCAATGTTTCCGCCGCCCATCGACGAGCATTTGTGGCTTGGCTTTGAAAAAAAGATAAAAAACAAGTTTGTAGATGTAGATTTTAGCACGTTTTGTGTTGGTAATGGTGTTTGTGGAGCTGAATTTTATATAATTATGAGTGCAACAACAGATACAAAAATTTTAAGGCAAATGTTGGAGAAATCGTTACAAAATTATTTACTTAAAGTATTAAATTTATATATAAATACTTGTTTTTCAACCTTTATCTATTTATCTGGAAATAATTTACAAATATATTATGCCATTTCAGATGATGGTTTAAAATTTATCCAAAATCAAAAACGAAATGAACGAAGTCGACAAAAGAAACGAAACTAATTTTTTTTATGGCTTAATTACTTTAATTCTGTTGGGTGGGTTTTGTCAAGGGGCAAGCGAAGCGAGACGCCGTTAGGGCAACCCTTGACAAGTTCCACAACAACAGAACACAATCTAAGCGCCATAAAAATATAATACGGTGGTTTGCGTAGCTGCATTGGAAGCGACGCAAGGAGCGGACAAGGCGGCGGAGTGAACCACTATTCAATTTATATATATGCTTAATTTTGACAGAAATGGGGTTTTTATGGGTTTTTATAGAGCAAAGGTAATAAACTATGGCTTAAAGGAAAAAGTGCTGTTATATAGCAAATCTGTGGCTTATGGCGATAGTTGTAAAATTTCAACTAGTAAAAGGCAGAAGTATCAAAATATGTCTAATTTGGAAAAACAATTAGCAGATAAAAGACGGACAGGTTATTATAATAAAAAAGTAGCTGAATTAAAGGAAATAGCATTAATGAATACAGACTTGACTATGGCTGTAACATTGACGTTTAAGGACACTGTAACGTCTTATGATTGTGCTTTAGCTAAATGGCAATTATTTTTAAAGCGATTGCGGCACAAATATTCAGATTTGAAATATATTTGTGTATGGGAATATCAACAGCAGCGCAGTAAAAAAGTGGGCATAGAAAAGGGTGGTGTGTTTCATTTTCATTGTTTGATGAATATAGGCTATATTGAACATAAGACGCTTGAAGAGCTATGGCGATATGGTTATGTATGGATAGAATATTTAGGGAATAAAAATAAACGTTTAAAAGCTATTCAATACACAATGAAATATATAACAAAAGAGATTAAGGAGAATGTTTCAGAGAGGGGAAAGCGTTATATATTTACTAGTAATAATCTTTTAAAACCAACAATAAAGCTTATTTCTGATAGTATACAAACAAAAGAGCAGATAATATTTGAATGTTTGGAAGATATAATAAAAGATGGTGAATATGATTTGCATGATTGTGAAGGTAAAGTTATAAATCATGTTAATTATATTGAATATAAAATAAAATCAGGAAAAACAGAGTAAAAAAAAGCAATTTTTTTTGCGTTTTGGAACGCTATATATATATATAATAATTTATATCGTTTATATCGTTTATACGTTTAGGATATAAGAATGTAGTATTTATGCGGTTTAGAATGAATTTAAAAAAGACATATTCTTTGTTAAAAAAGACATATTCTTTGTCGAAAAAAGACATATTCTTTGTCAAATAAAAAAGACATAATTTAATTGAAAGACGTCTTTTTATATGATATAGTCTTTTTTAGGAGGTGTAATTGTAACATGAATAAAATCAAGAAAGTAGATACTAGAGAGAGCGTAAAAACAGTAACTTCTAACGATTTTATTATTGCTAAGGGTCTTGATAAATTATCTTTAAAGGCTAGAAAAATGCTATACATAGCGATTTCACAATGTAAACAAAGTGATAAAGATTTTTATGTTTACGAAATTAGTATAAAAGAATTTGCAAAATTAATGAATATTAAACCAGAAGCAGTATATTCAGAAGCTGATAAAATAACAAATGAACTTATGACAGGATTTTTATGTGTAGTACCTAAAGGAAAAAAATATTTTAAAAAATATTCACTTTTTAGTATGTGTGAGTATGAACATGATGGAATTCTTCGTTTTAAACTCAATCCAGATATGACAACATTTGTTTTAGAGTTAAAAGGGAATTTTTCGCAACCGTTACTTAATGATTTTATGAAAATGAATTCTCCATACAGCATGGCTATTTGGCATTTAATGCAAAGAGAAATGTATTCACATAAACCAAACTTAATTAATACCATACAGTTTGACTTGTCATTAGAAGAATTGAGAGAAATTACAGGAACTCAAACTAAACTTAAACAGTTAGGAGAATTTAAAAAACGTGTTTTTGATAAAGCATTAAGAGAAATTGACGAAAATTGTAGTGTTAAAATAACCTATGAAAATATTAAAAGAGGTCGTACAGTAGTAGGTTTTCGATGTACAGCAATTTCTACATTTCATATTGATGACAGTAAAATACCACAAAAATTCAAAAATAAAACAAGATTTAAAAAATTGAGAATGGAGAAAGAAGTTAGAGAATTAACACCAGAAGAACAAAAAGAATATGATTTGTTGGCTATTACATTTGTAATAGATTGAAAGATAAAGCCTCTAGTGGTCATTAGTTA
>CANCZH010000121.1 GCA_947382445.1 uncultured Clostridium sp.
AATGTGATAGAGATGAATTGATAACTCCTAGCATCAAAAATCTCTATTCACATTGACAAAAATACTCTTTAGAAAAAACTAAAGAGTATTTTTTTGTTCGGAGATTAGATCAATTTTTAGAATTAGCAATATATGTAATAAGATTAGTAACAATATCCTTATCATTTTTATCAAACATACTAATAGATTTAGTAATAAATTCATCAGTTGATGTTTTTGCTTTTGGAATAACTCCGTCAAAAATAGCATTAGCATCAACATCAAGAACATTACAAATATCAATAAGAGTTTGTATAGCAATGCCAGTTTTACCATTTTCCAATAAACTAACAAAATTTATAGACTTATTCAAATGGTTAGCAAGATTTTCTTGACTAAATCCATGCAATAATCTAAGACGCTTTATATTAATTCCAATTTTTCTAAGAACATCAGACTTTGTAATATCACTCATAACATACACCTCTTAAAATATTTTAACAGCAATAAAACTTTAATATAATAAAATAGTACTTTAAAATATATAAATGATACTTGAAAGAATAAAGTATATATGTTAGTATAAAGAAAAGAGGTGAAAAAACAAATGAGAAGAAAATTAAGATTTAAAACAATAACAATATTATTAATATTAGTACTATTTATTCTAATAATGACATTATTCTCTCAGAGAATACAAAAAATATTACCAATGAAAAATACAAAACAAGCAATAAATGAAAAAGAAAAAATAACAACAATAGACGTAACAGGAATAGAACTAGGAAAGGAAACACAGCACGAACATAACTATAAAACAATGTATGACCAAGAAAAGCATTGGGAAGAATGTATGTCTTGTGGTGAGATAACAAATGAGGTCGTACATAATTTTAAAATAACATGGATTATGGGATATGAATCTTGCAATAAAAATAATGGTGGTACAAGAACATGTTCATGTGGATATTCAGATATTATTCACAAACCATGTGTATGGGATGGGACATACATACAGTGGGGAAGTCATATACATAGAAGAAGGTGTGTATATTGTAATGATGAAATATGTTATTCGTATTATTGGAATGGCAATTTGTATGAAGATGAATATAGCGAATCATATTGTAAATTACCGAATGATGAAAGATTAAATTGCGGAAAAGAAGGTACATGTACAATTTGTGGAAAGTTTTATAGCATAGGAGGGCACACAATGAGTGACTATCCACCTCATGCTACTGAGCATAGTAACTTAGGACCTGGAAAAATTACATGTATGACTTGTGGAAAAGAGTATGGAACTTATTATGAGGAAGTAAGAGCAACTGAAAATGCTCCTCTATCCTATGAAATAATTACTCATATTCAATTAATTAATGGTGCAACTTATAATGGATTATATGGAATGGCAAATCATGGTGAGTTTGAAAAAGTAAGTTCTAGATTAACTAGCGGAGATGTAGGTGAAACTAATATTATTATAACTTCTGAAGCAGAATTTAGTAGTAATTTTAAAGTTGGATTTGTTGAATATTTACATTTTTTTGTAAATATAAATGGAGAGTCTTGTGGTGTAATGATATATGGAAATAATAGGGGATTAGTTTCAGACATAACCAAGCCAATAATATCTAACATAGTAACAGAAAATGAAAGTACATTAACATCATGGAGTAGAACAAAACCAATTGTTATTTCTGGAACAGAGAATTGGACTGATACAGTAAATGTAGAAATAATAGATGATAATGAAAATATTATTTTTAAAGGTAATACAGTTGTTACCAATGGAAATTATTCAATTTCATGTACACCAGAAATAGAAGTAGGCTTAGTAGGGAGAAAATTTAAAGCAATAATAACAGATGCATGCGAAAATAAGACAGAGCAAGAATTTGAAATTGCAAGAGTAGATGCTATTGCACCAAAGATTACTTCTAGTGATAAAGTAGGCGGAGATTGGGCTCGTGAGAAGAATTTCGTATTTACAGCAACTGACCATGGTATAGGAAACGTGCAAATAGGATTTAATGATGTTAATGATTATGCTTTAGCAAATCAAGAAGGAGATAGTTTTTCAAGAGAATATAAATTAGTAGGAGATGTATATACACCAAGAGAGGCAAATGTATATTATAAAGATGGATTAGGAAATGTGTCTACCAAAAAGGTTACAATAGATAAATTAGATGGCACTGCTCCAACTATAACAAATGTAAATATACAAAATAACAAACTAATGCTAGAATCACATGATAGGCATGAAACCGAAGGAGAAGGCTCAGGAGTAGTAAAATACAGATACCTAGCAAGCACAGAAAAGCTAGAAAATCCAAATTTAACATTAGAAAACAGCACAGAAATATTAAAAGAAGAAATAATTATAATAAATGAACTTTATAAGGTAAAATACATTTATATTATTGCAGAAGACTATGTAGGAAATATAAGTGAAATCTATGAATTTGAAGTACCACAATTAATTTTAACAGCCACAGCAAGACCAAACACACCAAATGGAAAAGGAGAAATAATCTTAGATTGGTCAACTTATGACATAACAGACAAATACTTTGTTATTTATCGTAAAAAAGAAAACGAAATGCAATGGCAAAAAATAGTTAGTCTAGAAGACAAACTAACAGGGAATACTTACACAGATATTCTAGCAAATGATACGAAATTTCCAAATTCACCAACTATCAACATAAATGCAAATCCAGAATATAATAATTTAAATATAACACCAACATCAACAGATAAAGGAAGTAAATATATCTATTATATAGAAAGCTATGACTTAAATAATATAAAAATATTATTAAATACATCAAAATAATTAAAAGTCTGAATTAAAGTAAAGCTTTAATTCAGACTTTTATAATTAATTATTTATTAAATTCTTCTTTTAAATAAAGTCTAGTAGCAGTATCTGGGCCATAAATACCGTACAGGGTCCTTAATAGGAGCAAATTCCTTATCTTCTTCCACACGTAAAAGAGTAATATTATCAAAAAATTTAAAAGAATCAAAAATAAATTTCTCGAACTTATAAGAATTAGGCAAGTCGGGCAAAACTTTCATACCCTCACTATTTATAAAATAATTCTTTTTTTGAGCTCTATGATAAGGCAAATCAATATCAGCAATTTTTTCAATTGCATCCATAGAAAACAAATGACATAAAATATTAATATCTCTATATAAAAATTTACCATTAGAGCAGGCATTAGTTATTTCATCAGTAATACGTTGATAGCCAAGCATAGCAGGCTTACCATTTTTCTTACAGAATACCCAGTCATGAGAAAAAGGGTCTGTTTTAAAAATAGTTTTAGCACCAATTTCAGTATGATTATTAATAGTTAAAGCCAA
>CANCZH010000122.1 GCA_947382445.1 uncultured Clostridium sp.
ACTATAGGAATAGGGGCAAATTTATTTATGGTTTTGACCCCAACATCATTATTATATAACTATGTTAATTATTTAAGTAATATTAGTAAAGTTAAATATAGTTCTTTTATTGAACTATATAATGATGAAAATGTTATTGAAAATATTATTTCTAAAAAAATGGATATCCCACTTTTAGAGAATAATTTAAATACTTTTTTTTCAGACCAATCCATCATTTATATTCTTGTAAAAGAATGGTTAAATAAATATTCTTTAGATCAGAATGATGATTTAAAAAAGCCTCTTTTAAAGAAATGGTTGGATCAATATTTTTTAGAAAACTTCTCTATACAATTAAATGCGTTACAAGACTTACGTGAAATGATTTTAGAAGAAATTATGGAAGAATTTTATTCCGTAGAATGTGCCAATAAACCTGATATTTCTGAAGAAAGGTTACAAGATCCAGATTTAAGAAAGTTATATTGTTCTACTTTAGAAAAATGGCAGTCTGAGCAAATTAAATTTAATCGTTTACGTAAAGAGCTTTTAATGGAATGGTTACATACACATTTTCCAGAGTTTCGATTGTATCAAGCTATGAATATATTTTTTAATTATTTGGAAGATACACCTTTCAGAATACTTATTGATGATTTAAAAAAATATGCAGAAAAATGTTTTCTTCCTCAAATACAAGAAAAAATCTGTGAATCATCAAAACCACAATTAAATTACTTAAAATTATTATATTTATTTATTCAAAAAAACTTAAATGATTCTAAAAATAGTACATGGATTTGGGAAGGACAAGAAGAACGAGGCGAAAAAGAATATTGTTATTATTTACACTATAAAGTGGGATTAGAAAAGTTTAATCAATTTCTTTCCAAAAATTCTTATGATACACTTGGAAAAGAAAAATTTGATAAATTAGTAAAAGATAATAACGTATTAAAAATACCGAATGGAAAAGCAAATACTTATAAGCGTAATAAGGTATCCACTTATGTTTTTATAAAAAAAGAATTAGATCTTTTTTCTAAATAATAATATAAAACTAATTTTTCATTATTTCGTATCCTCATAAGATATTCTTTTATCATAGTAAATCTTATGAGGAATTTTTATGTATTACTTTTTATAATTATTTCATTTAATTTCATCTTAATTTATTAAAACTATAATATTAGTTTATAAAATACTCTTAGTTTTTAGAATTTCATATTTCATATTTCGTATTTTTATTTTCAATTCTTTATTTTGCAAGTATATAATAGCTTATCTATATATATCCTAATAGCACATCTATCGTTCTTAATTATATCTTATTCCACTATTTTTTATGGATAAATATTTTGTTTTTGCAATTTGCATTTTCTGATTTGTACTTATATATTCTTAACATCCACTATTGTCATTTTTCTATTTTTGATTTTCTATATACTATATATCATTTTTTCAAAAACGTTTCCTATGCTGTAAGTAAACTATCCATCTATCCAGAAACTATATTTTTTAAAAATGGTTTTTATCGGTTTTCGTAACTTACGTACAAAAATAATATGTACCTATTTTTGATTTTCATGTTCTCATACAAATATACAAGAAATCTATTTTAAGCTGCTTAATCCATTGTCTAAAATCAACAGGATTGCAAATCCGTTTTTACATCTAAAATTATTCTTGTTAAGTGTACCATTTTTGAAGTTTTTCACAGAGAAGATTTTGAATATAGGAAAACTATATTCATTATTCATATGTAAAGTAGGATATATTTTTTTATTTCTACAATTACATATATGTAAATCCATGAAATAATTTTATCTAAAGAAGTGGGAGTTTCTTAAAAAATTCGGTATTTGGGTTCTCACTTAGAAAGGTATGATTTTTTGCATTACTATATTAGGATATTTTTATTGATTATTTTGATTACTTTTTTCAGGAAGTATTTTTACTGATATTGGATAAAAGACTTTCATTTAACAAAGAAAAAATGTGTGACAAAAAATTTACAATATAAGTAGCTAAATCTAGGGGTAATTAGGTTACATTAGTTAAAAAATAAGAAATTAAAAAATATGTTTTGCGTAACCTGTTAATAAAATATATTTATTAAATAATTATATTAAATAGATAATTTAATATATAATTAATAATTAAATTAAGTATATATTATTAATTATATCTAAATATTACTTTATATATTGAGGAGATAATTACTATGAGTACAAAAAATAAGAATACTTATTTATCTATTAGAATTTCACAAAAAGATAAAGCTAAAATAGAAAAAGAAGCTAAAAATCTTGATATGAAAATATCTGAGTATGTACGTAAAGCTTGCTTAGATTCAAAAGTAAAAAGAAATATACGACTTCAATTAGTATCTGTAACAACGATTTTACAAGAAGTGTCTAATTATATAAAAATAAATTATAATGGAGATAAATTTATAGAGGGAGCTGTAAAAAAATTATGGGACAACTTATTATAAATATAGTGACAAATTATTATATTGATAATACAGCTATTAAAAATCTTTTTCGATATATTGCAGGGGAAGGAAAGAATAAAGGGAAAGAACGTCTTAGATTTTCTAGTGCAAAAGGACTTAGTTTTAATTATAAAGAAGCAGCACTTCAATTGATTATTATGCAAGAGATACTAGAAAAAACTGCTGGTAGGAGAGTTTATCATATGGTAGTTTCTTTTCCAGAAAATTTTAAAGAAGATAAAGATGGTAGATTTATAGATTTGGTAGCATATTCCATAGCTAATGTACTTTTTAGGGATTATCAAGTATTTTATGGTATCCATACATCAACAGATAATATACATATTCATTTTGCATTTAATGCAGTTAGTTATAGAAATGGAAAAAAGTGGCATAAAAGTCTAGCAGAGTTTAAAGAATTTAAAAATGAAATACTATATATTGTAAATGATACTTTAGTTCGATATGGATATGAAAAAATGACATTAAAGAAATATTCTAGAGAGGAAGAAGAAAAAAGCAAAGATTATTTTACTTATAAAAATCTGTAAAAATAATTACCTTATTTACAGTAGTTGCAAAATAGACACACCTGTAAGAATAAGGGGACTATCTTCTTAGAGCTTTCTGCCATCTTATCAAATTGCCTTTGTTTTTTTTCTTTGTTATACATAGGATTTCTATATTAGAAACTTTTTATAGATATTTTTACATTTTCTATACACTCCTTGAAAGTATTTCTTGATATTTTATGTTTTCTCATTAAGGGTTTATTTTAAAAATTTAATTAATATATATAATAAGGTGGACCACTTTGTCAAGACAAATTTTTTAAAATTTTAAGTTGGATTTCA
>CANCZH010000123.1 GCA_947382445.1 uncultured Clostridium sp.
ATTTATAACCGCAGGAGCTGGTGCCGCTGGTCCAGGATTGCACAGACAGGAAGCAATGGTGGCCCGCAGATTGATTTTTTACGGGTATTTGCAGGTATGGAAGTAAAAGATGCCATATTCTGGCTGCTTGATTTTACTGGGTACAAAAATTTTATGCCAGGAAGAAAAAAGACAGGAATGCCAGTGCTGCGGCATCAGGCACCAAGGCATATGGAAAAAGAAAAACAGCCTTTTATACTGCCTGTGCAGGCAGTAAATAATAATATCCTGTACAGGTATCTGGCAGAAGACAGGGCACTCCCGTTAGAAACAGTGGATTTTTTTGTAGGGCAGGGGCTGGTTTATGAAGAATGACGACATCACAATATTGTGTTCAAATGGAATGATAAAAACGGTATCACACGGTTTGCAAGCTTGAGAGGGACGGATGGTTCTTCTTTTAAATGTGATGTGTCAGGGAATGACAAAAATTATGGATTTAATGTCTGGAATGACAGAAGTGGCAGCCTGTATGTCTTTGAAGCTGCCATTGACCTGATGAGTTTTGCTGGTCTGTATGGTGATTATGAGAGTAATAAACTGGCACTTGGGATGCTGCATGATGCACCGCTGGCTACATTCCTGAAAGAGCATACGCAGGTAAAAAACATTTATTTCTGCCTTGACAGGGATGGACCAGGCAGGAAGGCAGCAGATGCACTATGCCAGAAATATTATGGGCTTGGCTTTGAAGCGGAGGACTGTCCGCCGCCGGAGCCATTTAAAGATTACAATGAGTGGCTGGTATCTGTAAAAAAATGCCAGCCTGTTTCCAGCCGGATAATCCAGTGGGATGCGGAAAAACCAGCCAAAAAGCCAGCCAGAAACAGAACAAATCACTGAAAAAACCAGTGGGTATATCTGGGAACAGGAAGATATCCTGTGTGAAAATAACTGGAAAAGCCGGTTGAAAGACAGGAAATAGAAAGAATTTTTAAACTGGGAATGAAAAAAACATTCCAAAAAGCCAGTTTAAATGTCTGTCATAAGCAGGAAGCGGTTTTTCCATGTACAGAAAGTAGTTTGAAAAAGCCAGCCAGAAACAAAAAAAGCATTTCAGAAAGCCAGTTGTTTTTTTCAGGCAGGGCTGGATATTGACAAAAATGTAACTGGGAAAACCAGCCATAAATATAAAAGATATATTGTATTTTCAGCCGGAAATAAAAAAGGCATTTGAAAAAGCCAGCCAGTTTCCGTATATACAGGGGTTTCAGGGGTATCCCCTGACAAGATGCAGGAGCTGTCGCTCCTGCGTATCTTGCAAGTTCCTCGTTAATAGAAAAATTTTAGAAAAACAATTACAAGAAGAACTTGACGATATTGCGAATGAATATGACCTATCTATCAATATAAAAGATTATATTTATATATCTACTTATCAAAAAATCGAAAATTTATTGGCAACAAATTCATATGAAATAAAGCGTTTTTATGGTTTTACTTTTGTAGTATATGATGAATGTCATTATTTTTTTTGTGATGCAGCTTTTAATACCTTAACTGAACTCTCATATGATTTTTTAAGAAATACATATTGTAAATGTGTACAAATTTTTTTATCAGCTACTATGGATAATATTTTCCCTATTTTACAAAAACGTAAAGAAATTTATTTAGGAACAGATACAGAATATCGTCTTTTTAACAAAAAAAATTATATATGATAATATAAAATCAGATTACTCATATATAAATATAAATTTATTACAAAATAAAAATGATTTGTTAAAAAGAATTTTAGATAATTTAGAAAATTAAAAATGGTTAATATTTGTAAATAATATTTCATATGAAAATAAAATATATGAAGAAATTAAAAATTATGATAAAAATACAAATAATAAAGATGATGATAAAGAAGTTTTATTTATAGATGCCAGATTAAAAAATAATAGTGAAAATAAAGAGGAAGTAAATACTATTGTAAAAGAAAAACGGTCTAAAAAAATATTAATTACAACCTCTGTTATGGATAATGGTATCTCACTAGAAGATGAATATTTAAGAAATATAGTAATTATGGCAGATACAAAAGAAACTTTTATACAAATGCTCGGACGTAAAAGAATTAAAAACAACAATGAAAAATTAAATTTATATATATTGAAACGTGATATATAATATTTTGATAAAAGAATAGATAATATAAAATAGATATTGAAATTTTATAATAAAAATAAATATGATTATGAAAAAATTATAAGTAATAATATAGATAATTTAATTTTAAAGTTTCCAGATAAAAATAAATCTAACATATTAAGCTCAAATAATATAAATGAAACAAATGCTTATTTTAGATTAATAACATTATTACAAGAACCATATATGTTTAATTACATAAGTTTTATAAAAAATCCAAATATAAAACAAATATTATTAAATCATTTATTAAATAATAGTTTAAAATACAAAGAAATATACAAAAAATTATTTTATAGCTAGGCTGGAACTTTAGAATTTAATTCATTCTCTATAGAATATTATAAATATCTTAAAAATATTTATCAAGATATAATTGATAATTTAAAACAATATTAGTATTTTTTTGTAAAAAAAACAACTATAATAGTTAGGATTTGAAAAAAATAATGAGCGAATAATACAATTATTTAATAATTTAGATGAAAATCATAAAAACCATTTGATAAAAACACTTTATAATGTTATAGAAAAAGAATTATCTTATGATGAAAATAAAGAACTTAAACTACAAATTAGAGATGATTTAAAATATTTTTTAAAAAAATGTAAACTAGAAAAAGAAAATGATAATTTAATTACAAATGCAACACGTGCAGAATCAACTATATCTGAAAAAACTTTTAATAAAAGTATGAACTTAATATATGAATTTATTGGTTTAAAATATATTATGACCAAATTATCTAATAATAAGTTTCAAATAAAACATATACAGTAATTTTTGTTTTGGCTTTTGGCTTTTACTAGTAATTATATGAATTCAAGACCCATTATTATTTTCATGCTCAAGCTTGTTTCAAATTGTTTTTTTAATTTTTTTGGTTTAATTTAAAATTTCAATTATATATTATAAAAATAGATAAGAGCTAGGATATTATCCTGGCTCTTATCTTTATTTATTTTTCATTATTTATTTTTCAGGAAGGAGGGTTAAATCATATGGAGAATGTAATTAAAATTATCATCATTGGTGTTCTCA
>CANCZH010000124.1 GCA_947382445.1 uncultured Clostridium sp.
CTGCATTTGTTATGCTAGGGGCTGTATTATCTATTTTATCTATTGTTATCTTTTGCATTGATGTATTCCCTAATCCATCTCTATACATTACTGATAATTGTTTTGGTTTATATACATCTCCTGTAAATTTGTAATCTCTTGAGTATGTATTTTCTTTTACTTTTGCTAACTGTAAATCTTCGATATCATTAAAAGCTATCGAAACTTGTCCTATTCCATAATCTGTGGCTGTGAATGTAAAGTCTTTTGAATTAGCCCAGTTTCCTCCTATTTCCTCACTTGATGTTGGTATTGGTGGACTACTATCCACTTTTGATATTATAAATTCTTGTTCGTTACTATTGTTACAAGTATCTGTTACTATTACTTTAAATGTTCTTCCATTTATATCACATTCTATTTCTGGTACACATTTTATCGAATATTTTCTATTAGATTCGTTTACTGTTGTTTCTCCTTCAAAAACTATTTGTTCTTTATCATCTATAATTTTTATACTTACTATATTGCAGTAATTCTCTATCCCTGTTACAATTATTGGCTTTGTTCTATTCCATTCATTTAAATTGCTATTTTCAAATTCTAAACTATTAATTTCTGGTGATATTGTGTCTGGTGATACAGAAAAATAACATACACCCAAACCTATTCTTTTCTCAATACCATTTTCATTTATTTTTGCTGATATCCATATGCAATCACTTATTTCCTTTTTTCTTTCAGGTCTTATTTTAACTGTACATTCTGTTATAGCCACACTTCCTGAATTAGAAATCACTTTTTGATTAAGAGGTTCATAATACCACTCCTTCCAACTAGTACTATAACCTAACATTTCAATTAAACTCATTCCATTAGTAAAATTCATCTTTGATTTTATAATATATGTATCTGAGTCTTGCCCGATTTCTAATAACTTCAACATCAGTTGTTCCAAAATTTTTCCCACACAATAAACATATTAAACTACGATTTTTTTCAATAACAGCATGCATACCTGTATCCCATGTTATCCCACATTCTGAGCATTTTCCTCCTGTCGTACAATTCAATAGTGTTCCATTTTTTAAATGACATTGTACACCTGTTTCTAGATGACCATTTGTACATCTTTTGTAATGATAATATCCGCCACAATTATATTGTCCACTCCAAACACATTGTTTGTATTCATTTATTGAATATCCACAATGGCATGTATTAACCCATCCATTTGCTTTACCACATAATCCTTGTATTCCTAAATATTTTGTTTCATAAGTATGACCTGCTTTATTTATTTTTTGTTCACAAATTCTACATTCCTCCCAATGTTCATTTTCATTATACATCGTTTTAAATATATGTTCATGTTCTAGATTTCCATTGTCTTCTAAATCAGTAACATCAATTGTTGTAATTTCACTTGCATTTTGTATTTCTTCTGTTTGGGCTATTTTTTGTCTTATATTTTCTATTAGTGATATTTTATTAATTCTGCTATAAAATAATGTTAATATTCCCAGAATTAATATTATTACTGCAATTGCTACTATCTTAAATATCTTTTTCATTTGTGCCTCCTATACTTTATTACTCTATTTTTAATATAAGTCATTATCTTTTCAAAGTATAGAAATTTTCCCTTTATAACATGCATATAATATACATAAAATATGTTTTAGAAGATTTTAATTTCTAACATAAAAAAACTTAGAGTAATTTTCTATGAATGATAAAATAAATGTAAACACATTATTTATTATGTCTAAGTTTATTTTATCACTTCATGATTGTTTCTCTAAGTTTCCTTTATTTAAAATAATATTAATTTCATTTTTATAATTTTTCTATTTCTTCTTTAGTCAATTCTGTTATTTCTGATATTTGTTCTAAATTCATGTCTCTTTTTAACATTTTTTTTGCAATCTCTATTGCTTTTTCTTTTTTTCCTTTTGATTCACCTTGTTTTATACCATCTTCAACTCCATCACTATATATAGAATTTGTATCTAATATATGCTTTTCTCTTAAATGAGCTAAATATTGTTCATATTCATCTTGATTTATTATTTCATATTCTTCTTTTGCTTTTTTTACTAGTTCGTTTTTTTGCATTTCAACTTCTCCTATATTATTTGGATTTGCTATGAATTTTAGCCAAATTAATAAGTCTTTTTCTAATTCGTCTCTGAGTATAAAGTTTATTTTTGGTAATGTTATTATATGTAATTCTAGCACATCTGTCAAGATAACCTTTTGATAGTTTGATTCTCGAAGTTGCCATTTTGTATGGCATTTCGGGATTTTTTCTATACTTTCTATTTCAAAATCTGCTATTAATATTGATATTGTTTTATTTAATTTATTATATTTTTCTCCTGATTTTATGTTTGATGTATATAATTTACTCCAATAATATAATAGTCTTTTTTCTATATTTTTTTGATTTGCTATCTGCATTTCAATATTGCAAATAATATTATCGTCTAGTTTTGCTTTTATATCTAGTATTCCTATTTTATCATCTTTTAAATCTTTCTCTAATATTGGATTGCAGTCTAAATTAATTTGTTCTATGTTTGTATTTAGTATTGAATTTATTAGGCTTTTGGTTATGTCTTCATTACCTGCCTTTCCAAAAATTCTTTTAAACATATAATCATTCGTTGGAAATATTGGCTTTTTTTCTATACTATTATTCCTCCTTTGTTGTTTTATTTTGTTTGATTTGTGGAATTTTGGACGAATTGTCCTTAGAAATAAATTTTTAATTAATATTATTTTAAATATGTATGAAATATTATCATGTTTTTTCGAATATTACAATAAAAGCAAAAAATTTTAATATTAAAATTCTTCGCTTTTATTTATATTAATTTGATTTGCTTAATAATATTTCTGTACTATCATATGCTTCTATGTAGTATGTGTAACTGGTTCCATTATCACTTGAATTTCCTGTTATGTTTATATTATTGTTTTCTGTATCTTCTGTTATTGTTATACTAGGCGTATTTGGCTTTGCTTCGTCATTTGCTAATTTGTCTGTATATGTACTTCCTGTTAATTTTTGTTCTAAACTAACTATTGTTTCCCAGTTTTCTTGATTTTCTTTTTTGCGATATATTACAAAATATTTGTCTCTTACATCATAACTTGACCAGTCTAGAATTA
>CANCZH010000125.1 GCA_947382445.1 uncultured Clostridium sp.
TAACAGCAATCGTTATTATCTTAAATCTCTTTTTCATTTGTTCCTCCTAGCTTTTTTTCTCTATTTTTAATATACGTTATTATCTTTTCAGAGTATATGAAAATGCCCTTTATAACATATATGTAATATACATAAAACAGTTGGCTAGAAAGATTTAATTCTACTAAAAAACACTTAGAGTAACTATCACCCTAAGTGTCTTTGTGTTTAAAATAATATTAATCTCTTTTTTTATATATTTTCTATTTCTTCTGTTGTTAATTCTGTTATTTCCGATATTTGCTCTATATTCATACCTTTTTTTAATAGTTTTTTGGCAATTTCTATTGCTTTTGATTTTTCACCTTGCTCTATTCCATCTTCAACTCCATCACTGTAAATAGAGTTAGTATCTAATATATGTTTTTCTCTTAAATGGGCTAGATATTGTTCATGTTCATCTTGATTTATTATTTCATATTCTTTTTTTGCTTTTTTTACTAGTTCATTTTTTTGCATTTCAACTTCTCCTATATTATTTGGATTTGCTATGAATTTTAGCCAAATTAATAAGTCTTTTTCTAATTCGTCTCTGAGTATAAAGTTTATTTTTGGTAATGTTATTATATGTAATTCTAGCACATCTGTCAAGATAACCTTTTGATAGTTTGATTCTCGAAGTTGCCATTTTGTATGGCATTTCGGGATTTTTTCTATACTTTCTATTTCAAAATCTGCTATTAATATTGATATTGTTTTATTTAATTTATTATATTTTTCTCCTGATTTTATGTTTGATGTATATAATTTACTCCAATAATATAATAGTCTTTTTTCTATATTTTTTTGATTTGCTATCTGCATTTCAATATTGCAAATAATATTATCGTCTAGTTTTGCTTTTATATCTAGTATTCCTATTTTATCATCTTTTAAATCTTTCTCTAATATTGGATTGCAGTCTAAATTAATTTGTTCTATGTTTGTATTTAGTATTGAATTTATTAGACTTTTGGTTATGTCTTCATTACCTACTTTTCCAAATATTCTTTTAAATACATAATCATTTGTAGGTAATATTGTTCTTTTCTCTATAATTTTCTGTCCTCCCTTATTGTTTATTTTGTTTGTGGAAATTTTGGACGAATTGTCCTTAGAAATAAATTTTTAATTAATATTATTTTAAATGTATATAAAATATTATCATGATTTTTTTCATATTACAATATAAAGCGAAAAATTTTATTATTAAAATTCTTCGCTTTTTTTATTAATTTGACTTACTTAGTAATGTTCCTGCGCTGTCATATGCCTCTATGTAATAAGTGTATGTGCTTCCATTATCTGTTGCAGTTGGTGTTATGTTTATATTATTATTTGTAGCATCGCCTGTTATTGTTATTATTGGTGTGTTTGGCTTTGCTTCGTCATTTGCTAATGTATCTGTGTATGTATTTCCAGTTAATTTTTGCTCTAAATTAATTATTTTTTCCCAGTTTTCTTGATTTTCTTTTTTACGATATATTACAAAATATTTGTCTGTTATATCATAACTTGACCAGTCTAGAATTATCTCTCCTTTTCCATTTGCTGTATCTGGATTCGCTGTTGCTGTTAGTTTTAGTTCTGGCACTTTAAATTCATATACTTCACTTGTGTTTCCTACGTAATCTTCTGCAACAACATATATGTATTTCATTTTATAAATATCTTTTATTTTTATTTCTTCTGTGCTATTTACTTCTGTTAATGTTGGATTTTCTAGCTTTTCTTCACTTGCTAAGTATCTGTATTTTACTACTCCTGAGCCTTCTCCAAGTGTTTCATGTTCATCATGTGATGTTACTTTAATTATATTATTATGTAGTTCTACATTTGTTATTGTTGGTGCTGTATTGTCAAGTTTATTAAGTATTACTTCTTTACTCGAAACATTACCAAGCCCATCTTTATATAAAACAATAGCTTGTTTTGGCTCATATACATCTCCTACAAATTTATATTCTCTAATAAAATTGTTTTCATTTGATATTGTTTCTCCATATTCATTTTCATCATTGAATGCAATTTGAACATCTCCTATTCCATAATCAACTGCACTAAATGTAAATTTCTTTTCTCTTGCCCATTCATTACTCAATGAATCTTCTGATGTTGGCTTAGGAGGAACACTATCAACTTTTGCAATTTCAAATATTTCTTCTATGCTATTATCACAATTATCTGTAATAATACATTTATATAACTTTCCATTTATTCCAGCTTCAATATTATCTGGTGTACAATAAATAGAATATTTTCCATTAATAACATTTGCTTGTCCTTCAAAAATAATATTTTCTTCATTATCTTCTTCAACAATCTTTGCCGTAATTGTACCACAATAATTTTCTGTTCCAGAAATAACAATAGGTTTATTTTGGCTCCATTCAATTAAACTTCCTTTTGATATTTCTGTTATTGTTGGTGGCACAGTATCCCCTTTAATAAAATCACTATTAAAATACACTATTGTATGTACTCCATTTATTTTTCCTTGAAAACTTACTTCTAAATAGCTTTTTACCTCTATATGTTTGTTAAAAGTTATTGTAAATACACCATTATATGTATAGCCATTATTTGAAATATTAGGTGTAACAGTAATATTACTTGCTATTGGACTCCAAACTCCACAACTATTATATTGACAATTACTAGGAATAGTTAAACTACAATAATATTTATACATTGTATCAGATATTCTTTCAATATAGCCGTAATTGGCTGTTCCTAAATATAAATTACACACTTGACATCTCATTTCTCCTTCTGTAATACCGTCATAATTATTACAACGCATCATGTGGTAAGAATTAGAAACACTATATGTAAAACCACATATTGAGCAAGTACCTAAATTTAAACAATTAATCTCACTACTATCACTCTTTTTACATTTATGTATATCATTAGATATTTTGCAATTTGAACATAACCATCCACCACTATATCCACTAAGCCAATTATTTTTATAATAATTACAACTTAGCTTTCCATCTTGTGTTTCATAGGCATATCCACACTCACAACTAAATTTATGTACATTACTTGGATTACAAGTATTTCCCATAGTCCATCCACCATCAATATAGTTATGTTTTTCTATATTCTGCT
>CANCZH010000126.1 GCA_947382445.1 uncultured Clostridium sp.
CATTTACAATAGTTGGTGCTGTATTATCTAATTTATCTATTGTTATTTTTTGTATCTGATCATTTCCAAGCCCATCTTGATATAAAACTGAAAATTCTTTTGGCTTATATACATCTCCTATAAATTCATAATCTCTTAAATATCTATCGTCGTTTGTGTTCGCTAACTTTAAATCTTCAATATCATTAAATGCTATTGAAACATTTCCCACTCCATCATCTGTAGCAATAAATGTAAATTTCTTTGATTTTGACCATTCTTCATCTATTTCTGTTCCAGATATTGGAATTGGTGGCATAGCATCTATCTTGGATATTGTAAATTCTTGTGAAGTACTGTTTTTACAAGTATCTGTTACTATACATTTATATTTCTTTTCCAGTGATTCTAGTTCTAATTGTGGTGTACAAGAAATTTCAAATTTATTATTTTTTACTTCTGCTTGTCCATCAAAAATAACATTATTTTCATTATCAACCTCAACTATTTTTATACTTACATTGTCACAATAATTCTCAGTTCCCTTTATTACTATTGGCTTATTCTTACTCCATTCAGTTAATTCTGTATTATTAGAAGAATTTATTTCTGTTATTTCTGGCTTTATTTTGTCTGGATATATATATATTTCTTCTATAAATGTATTAGCACCACTTATAAAACATGTATTTTCAAAATAAGTTGGATTTTTCACATTAGATTTAAATCGTACTCTCAAAGTTATCATGCAACTTCTTTTATCTTCGCTTAGATCTGATGCGGATTGTTCGAAGAATGAAGTATTTTTTTGTACATCTGGATATATAATATTACCCTCTTTAAATGATGTTATTGTATATGGTTCATCTAATTTTAAATTTATTTTAATTACATTTGATGCAGGTGCACTCTCATTTCTCACATTATGCTCATATGTTATTGTTCCGAACTTTTAAATTACAAGATCCACATAACATAAGTTTATTATCAAGTCCTATTCTATAACTACTATGAGCAGTCTTCATAATAGTACCACATCCAGAACATGTCCCCATATTATTACAAGTAAGATTTCTTCCATTTTCCGATTTGCATCTTTCTGCATAATTTCCATTTTTGCCAAGTGTTACATAATATAAATCTCCTACTCCATATTTATTCATATAATATGAATAAAATATATGATTCCCACATACAATACATTTTCTTGTATGAGTACATGCATATTCTTCGAATACATATTCTTCATTTTCATCTAGATGTATAAATCCACCATGACTTTCCAAACTCTTTCCATCCCATACACATGGTTTATGTCCACTTTTTTTATAGCCACATACACAAATATCAGTATATCCATTGTTTTCTTCACATGATTCATATCCCAACTTCCATTTCGTTTTAATTTCATGATTTACAATGTCTTGTTTTTCATAACAAATTGTACATTCATTCCAGTGCTGTGTACTATTATAAGCAGTTTTTAAAATATGTTTATGATTTAAATTAGAACCTATTTCTAAATTCGTAACATTAACAATTGTTATATCATCATTTTTACTATTTTCTTCATTATTAGTCATTTGAGATTGTCTAGCAGTAATTTGTTTTACACTATCAAATACTGATATTTTACACACATTTTCTAAAAACAATATTATCCCAACAATAGCTACTATTATTACTAATACCAATTTTTTCTTCATTTGTTCCTCCTAGATTTTTTTAACTAATCTAGTTTTAATATACGTCATTATCTTTTCAAAGTATAGTAAAATAAGCTAAACAATATATATATAATATACATAAAATCATAGTTTAAAAATAAATAAGAAAATAATTATACACAAAAAAATGCCTAGGTGGCAACGTACTTAACATACGTTTAGCTTTTAGCTACCAAACCTAGGTCTTACTAAAAATATTTTAACACACAAGAATTTGTGTGTCAAATATTCTTTAATATTTTATTCAGTTTATTATTTTTTATTACTTATATTTTTAGGAAATAAACTAACTCTAAAATTCTTAGATTTCAATTGTTTTATTAAATTTTGTACTATTGTAATATCTTTATAATAGTTATAGAATGTATTAACTATTAAATCTGCTAATTGTATTCCATAATTAGTTTTTGAATCATAATACGTAATACTAAAATCATAATCATATATGCAAAACTCAGTCTTCAAATAAGTTTCTAAATTATTCAGTTCCCCAACTCTTATATTTCTGTTATCAATACTAATTACAAATTCAATTTTCTCATTGATCTCTTGTAAGTTTAAAATTGGTATAACACAATCTTCTAGTAATACTTTCACAGCATAATTAAAAAATATATTAGAATCTATAATATCTTTTCTCATAGCATGCTTATCAAATACTTTCACACATCCATGAAATGTATCTATGTCTTGAATTCTATTAAATATATTAACTTTTTCAATTTCTATCATATCATAAGATTTAATTTCAGTACTCAAATCTAATTTTTTATTTCTTTTCAATTGTAAATTTTCTTGCTTATATTTAGCTTTTATTTTCATTTTATCTTTTTCGAAAGCAAAATAACCACCTACTGCAAAATATTTAGTTTTACTATTTTTATGTATAGAACCACTTTCATCTAAATATAAATATATCCTCATTCATTATTGCTCCTCGAAGTACATTATATCAGATTATATTTGTAAATTAAATACATATATACAATATATAGAAATTATTTTACAGATTCTTGCAATAAAGTTCCATTTATGTCATATGCTTCAATGTAATATGAATATGTATCTCCATTATCCATTGAATTTGATTCTATTTTTATATCGTTGTTTTCCATATCTCCATTTATATTAATTACAGGAACTGTTGGTTTATTTTTATCATTTGCTAAAATATCAGTATATTTGTTATCACATAATTTATCATCTAAACTTACAATTTCTTCCCAGTCACTTTGATTTTCTTCTCTACGATATATTACAAAATATTTGTCT
>CANCZH010000127.1 GCA_947382445.1 uncultured Clostridium sp.
TTGTAATTGATACAACTGTACCATCTGAATCTGTTCCTACAGCTGTAATAGTTACATTTTGGTTCGTCCAATTTGTTGGATTTTGAGATAATGCAAGCTCTGGTGGCACATTAGTATGAACTAATATATGGTTTGTTGGTCCAATATTTCCAGCATTATCTATTGCTTTTATATGTATATACGTTTTAGGTCCATTTCCAAGTGTATATTTTATATTAGATGATGTGGTATCAATTGTATTATCTACTTCTGTTGTTGGATTTTCATCTATTACATAACTATAACCTTTAACTTCTGTTGTAATTGTTCCACTCTTTACATCTGATGTTATGTTTCCTGTTCCATATCTGCTTATTCCCTCAACATAGTATGTATATGTTGTTCCATTATCCTCTCTAGATAAATTTAAGCTTAAGTCTCTTCCACTATTACTTTTACTTACAACATTTACTAAACTTGGAGCTGCTTTATCTGTTGCAGTATTATCTATTGCATAGTTTAAATTAGTTAATTGTTTTAAATAAAACAATGCATTTGCAAGAACTTTTCTTTCATCTTCTGTTGAATTACAATTTGAGTGTCCTGTCTGAATCATTACTGCATTATTATTTCTAGATATATAATAATATGGATTTCCTGTTCCTGGATAGTTAACTGCTGGATCTCCATTATATACACTACCATCTGTAAGTTGCATAGAAACAATACCCTTTGATGCATTTGCACATGTATGAGTTGATGGTATACTTAATTTAGTTCCTACTGGTAAATTCCATGGAAAACTTGTTATAACATCATTTTTTACAACTGTTGCGGTAGTTGATGAATATCCCCATGAAATATTGTAATCTTTTGTTGTTGATGCAATAGGTCCACTCCAAACACCTGCATCAATTCCAAAATATGATCTAATTTTATTTAATCCATGCTCGTAAGAATAACCAATTGTATCATGACCTGCTACTACACCAAGCCCTGCATCTAAATATCTTCTTAATTCTGCAACAGCAGTATCGTTTGGCTGATCATCTGCATTACCATTAGTATCCCAAGTTCCAAACATTACAACATCATAATTCCAAATCATTGATGGATTACTATTAAATGAAGTTGATGGGACTTCTGTTACTTTTATTAGCTGGTTAGAATTATGTGGATTGATACCTGCTGGTGAAAAATTTGTTACAACTCCATCTTGAGTCATTGTTCCACCTTCCATCCAAGCTTTAAGTGAAGCAGATTTTGGTAAATTAGCTGTTGTACCATCATTATATCTAAATGTTACTGTAGGAATTGATCCAGCAGCAATAGGATAAACGTTAAGTACTCTTACAACCTCTAATTCATTGGTAAAATCTACCGCTGAAATTGGTTGATATTCTCCATTTTCTTCTTTTTTATATGCTTTGTATGCATAATCATTAAAATTAGTTGCACTCCATTCAAGTCTTATCTTATTTTCTGAAGCATTAGGTAATACTTGCAAGTTTATTTGACTTGCACCTAGTACTGCAAAACTTGAAAATAAGACACAAATAACTGCACACACAATTGTTGAAATTTTTAGTTTCTTATTCTTCATATTTTACACCTCTTTTTAATTGTCAAAATATATAATATATTGTATCTCATATCGTATATTTTTTGTATAGAATAATACTATTTTAACAATAATGTAATAATTATTTTTAAAGTAAATGAGATAAGTATTTTTACTTATCTCATTTAAAAATTTTGAGCTTTTTATTTTACAAAAGCTTTTTTAGATAAAACTATTGTACATAACGCAAATATTGTAAAGATTACTGCAACATTAATATCTCCTGTATCTGGAATATTATCTTCTTTAGGTTCTTCTATTTTTTCATATAGTGCATTAAATACTAATTTTCCATCTACAAATTGAGCTATAATTGTATCATCTCCTATGATTTTGTATCCGTCTATCTCTGGAAGTTTAATATAGAAATCCTCACCAGGAGTTCCTTCTTTTATTGTATCTTCCATTATAACATTTCCTTCTTCATCTAGATATTTTACAACAATTGTTCCTTTTGTTGCAGGTGAAACAACTATCTTTTTAAATTTAACTTTTATTTCTATTGTTCCATCTATATATTTTCCTTCTGTTTTTTCTGGTTTTCCTACAAGTTCATATCCATCTATTTCTTCTATCTCTACCTTATAGTTTTGTCCAACATTTCCAACTGATTCTTCTCTTTTTAGTACTTTACCATTTTCATCTTCATAAATTACAACGACTTTTCCTGTCTTAATTTCTTCAGGTATTTTTTGTACTTTAACTTTAACCTCAATTGTCTCTTCTGTAATTTTTCCCTGTGTATTTGTTGGTCTTTCAACTATTTTGTATCCATCTATTTCCTCAATTTCTACTTTGTAGTCTTCTTCAACCTTTCCAGTAATTTCTTCCTCTTTTATTATTTTTCCATCTTCATCTTCATATATAACTATTACTTTTCCTGTTTTTTTAGTATAGTAATATGTTACCTCTTGAGCTTCCTCTGTTACGACACCATTTTCAAGTCCTACTACTTCAACAAAATCATAATGTGCAAATTCTAATTTTTCAGTTGAGTATTTGTCTCCAACTTTTGCAGTTATTGTCTCAGATTTTAATACTTTACTTGTATCTTTATCTACATATTTTAATAATATAGTAGAATATTTTTCTTGATTTATCTTTTTATATAAGAATTCTATTCTTGTATTTAATCTTTCAAATATTCCTTCAGCCTTATCTTTTCCTACTATTTCATATTCATCTAGTGGTTTTGCTATTGTTGAATAGTTATCATCTTCTCTTCCACTTATTTGTGTTGCATATAGTTCCTCACCAGTATCTACATCTATTCCTACTACATCCATCTCTACTGTTCTTCTATAGTAGTATA
>CANCZH010000128.1 GCA_947382445.1 uncultured Clostridium sp.
CTGGGTTTCTTACATAAATGCAAGCATACACGCCATATTCAGAGAAATCTGGCTCCCTTCTCCAAAACTTGTAGGTTCTAAAAACTCTGTCAAAAACGCACCATGCAGGGAAGATTATTAACTATTTACTTACTATGTTTATATATTAACATATGTTTTGATTAGTTTCAAATTTTTAAATTCCCGTTTTATATAATTACATTTAATCTATTTATATTTTTCTCTTTTTTTCTTATATTATTCTAATTAATTTATATTATTTTGATATTTGATTTTTTTATTTTTTTATAGTATGCTAAAAGATATAAAGGTTGTTAAAATACATTTTTTGACAATCTTTTTAAAATTTTGGTACATATTGTTCTTCGTCTTCCTCTAAGTCTTGTATATATCCATTTTCTATTTCAAGTTCGTATAAATAATTTTCTATTTCCTCATATTCTTCTTTTGTTAATTTTCTATTTATTTCATTATCTTGAATAGCTTTATATATTGGAAAATATTGTGCCATTAAGCTTATTGTTATGTTTTCTGGCATATTTTCTTTGATCCATTTTAATACATCTTTTGAATTTTGTATGTTGTTTGGTAATACTAAATGTCTTATTATCATTCCTTTTTTTAGCATTCCATTTTCGTCATATTTATTTTCTCCTACTTGTCTATACATTTCGAGAATTGCTTTTGTTGCTACTTCTTTATAATTATTTACTCCTGATAGTCTAAATGCTAAATTGTTGTCATAGTATTTAAAATCTGGCAAATATATATCAATATATCCTTCTAATTTTTTTAGCGTTTCTATTTTTTCATATCCACTTGTATTATATAGTATTGGTATTTTTAGTCCCTTCATCTTTGCTATTTTTAGTGCTTCTATTATATGTACTACATATGGTACAGCTGTTACTAAATTTATATTATTAGCTCCTTTTTCTTGTTCATCTAAAAATATTTGCGCTAATTCTTGTATTGTTATTTCTTTTCCTTTTCCTTCACAACTTATTTTATAATTTTGACAAAATTTACATTTTAAATTGCAATTACTAAAAAATATTGTTCCTGAACCTGTTTTTCCGCTTATACATGGTTCTTCATCAAAGTGTAGTGATGCTAGTCCAAGTTGTATTTTATTTCCTGCCTTACATCTTCCAAATATTCCTTTATTTCTATTTACTTTACATTGTATTGGGCATAACTTACATTCTTCTAATTCTTTCATTTCGTTCTCCTTAAATGTTTGTATTATATATGTTTTTAATATTAAAATCAATTATTTAGTATACATGCATAAAGAAACTCGACTGAATTGATAACAGCCGAGTCGGAGTTAGGATTATTCGTACCTCCCATGATAACGATATGCATAAAATTTTCCATTTTCCTTGAAAATTCCTTCGCAAATACCACCCTCACAATGCCAACCTGCTTCCTTAGACTTAGCTTCTTGGACTCTCCGCAAAGTTTTCTTTGCATCTTCCCAAGTGTGCTTTCCATGTGGATCTATGTATACTTCATGATATTGCAAGGTCTTTCCATCTTTTTTTCTGGGCAGTTCAAAGTTAAAAATCAACCGTTTTACTTCGTTCCTTCTCATTTCTTTTTCCTCCTTATACATAAAGATGTTGATATTATATCATATATTTAGTTGCTTTTAAATATGTTTATGTTAACTTTTTTCTATTCAACTTGATATACTTTCTGATTTACTTAGTAGTAAATGTGTATTTGTATTGTCATAGCTTTCTATATCACATATGTATTTACTTCTAATTCTGGTATACATGATACTGAATAATTATTACTACTTACATTTGTTTCTGTTTCAAAAACAATATTTTCTTCATTTTCAATCTCAACAATTTTTACTTTAACTTTATTACAATAGTTTTCTGTTCCAGTTATAATTAGTGGTTTATTTTTACTCCATTCTATTAATTCAGTATTATCATAAGAAGTTACACTAGATATTGTTGGTTCTATTACATCAGGATTACTGGTTCTTAATGGAAAAGACATTTGAAATTTCTTTCTATTTGAAGTTATATATATACGTGGAGATGATGAATTTTTTTGTTTATAATCACTGATAAGTTGTGATTTACTTGTAACAATAAATTCTGTTTTTTCAGAATTTATATTTGATATACTTTGTGTATTTATTTGATATGCTTTACTATTTATCTCTCCTATTGTACCTGTATATGTTGCATTTATTAAATTCACTTTATATACTGTGGTATATGTTACTGGTATAGTAGATGTATCTTTTGTCTCTTGTAATAAAGAATATGTTCCAAATTGTGTATTGCAAATTCTACATTTAAGCATTCCATCATATGAACTTACAAAATGTACACCAGATTCCCTATTATTCTTACAGGTAGAACAATATCCGCCATTACTACATGTTATTCTAGTTCCATTTGAAGTTGCACAATTTGTACTCGAATTTACTGTTGAATATAAAATGCCATTTTTATAATAGTCATACATTATACGTTCTCCACAAACTTTACATTTCTTAGCATGGGTAAAATCAGAATACATGTTATATGACGAACCATCCCATACACATGGTTTATGCCACACATATGAATATCCACATGAGCATGAATTTGTAGCAAAATTATAATATTGGCATGACTCAGAATTTAGATCCCATACTGTTGTAAAGTTATGCTTTAGAATACTCTGTTTTTGTCCACAAATTGTGCATTCTTCCCAATGTTCATTTTCGTTATACATTGTTTTTATAATATGTTCATGTTCCATATTTCCATTGTCTTCTAAATAAGTAATATCAATAGTTGTAACTTCATTTTCAGATTTTATATTTTCTTCTACTTGAGATATTTTTGGTCTTATATTTTCTATTAGTGATATTTT
>CANCZH010000129.1 GCA_947382445.1 uncultured Clostridium sp.
TCCTGATAAGGAAGCCAGTCATCTGCCCACTGCCTCAAACTATATCCACGTGAGCACCTTCCATTTACAAATATTTCTGGAACCAACATTCTTCCTCCATATGGTCTATCATTGTCTTCAAAAGGACAACCAGTCTCAATGTCATGTAAGATACAACCATATTTATGCGTACCAGATAAATTTACCACAGCTTCATCTTTGTTTCTTATGCGCAAAACCAGAACATCCTCATTTAGTCCTGTACAAGATTTCTCAGCCACTGTAACTGTAACAAATCCTCTCAGCATAATCTTTCTTAAAGCTGTAAATGAAAGTTGCTTAAAATCAGATGGTGCAAAATAGCATCCACATCCTTTGCAACAGTTCCCCTTGCATATTGCACATTGGTCATGATCAAAATACTTCTCATCTTCTTTCTTTTCAACAGCTAGAATATGCAATGCTACTTCTTCTATGACATTCGTCATATATGGAAACCATTTCCTCATAGCTATTGAAATGCTTCGATTTTTATCAGGTAAATACTTTTTTTCTAGTGTGCAACCGTTTTTCGACCAAAACTTACACTTGGCATCTTTTGCACCAGAAAATATTACTCCTGGAAGCTGCTCATATGGTGGCTTAATAATCAAGCCAATAAGCTTTTTTTCCCTATAAACAGCTTGAATAACAAGCCGTCCCTGTTCATATGCCTCTAATAAAGTATTAAACGAAATTTCACTGAAATCGTCAGGCACATAAAAGCAATCAAACTGTCTAGGACATTTACTACAGTTACTTTCTGTTTTGCTTGTGTATTGAACCATAACACAATACCTCCTTAAATTATTAAAGTCTCCTCTAGACGTACAAGGAGTGTTAAA
Organism: uncultured Clostridium sp.; assembly: GCA_947382445.1. Next base: position 864 of record CANCZH010000129.1, read on the forward strand.
CGGTACATACATATAATTATACTATATTATGTATGCTTTGTAAATCCATGAGTATGTATAAAAATAGCACTTACTTATTTTAAAGTAAGTGCTATTTTTTATGTAATTAAACATTTTCTTTTATATATTCAACTACGTCACCAACTGTTGTAACTTTTTCAGCATCGCTATCAGGTATTTCTATATCGAATTCCTCTTCTAGTGCCATAACTAATTCAACTATATCTAAAGAATCAGCTCCTAAATCATCTATGAATGATGCTTCCATTGCTACTGATGCTTCAGCAACTCCTAATTGTTCAACAATTATTCCTTTTACTTTTTCAAAAACTTCTTCTGTATTCATCTGAAAGAACACCTCCTCTTTTTTTCTTAAATTGTATTTGTACTATTATTATTCTATTATGTATAAAATGTCAAGCATTATTTTTATTTATTTTTTCAAATTCTTCTATCATCTTTGGAACAGCTTTATTTTTAACAAATTGTTCTGCTTGTTTTATTGTAAATTCAAATAAAATTTCATCACTACTACCATGTGCTTTAACAACTGGTTTTTTAACTCCTAAAAACAATGCTCCACCATATGATTTATAATCAACAGATTTAGCAAAGCCCTTAATTGCAGGTAATGAAGGAATTGCAGCAATTGTTGTAAATATGTTTTTCTTTAAGTTTTCCATAAGTGATTTTTTTACAAATTTACCTAATCCTTCAATAGCTTTTAAGAAAATATTACCTGTAAATCCATCAGTTACTATTGCATCAATTTCACCAGTGAATGCTTCTCTTCCTTCAACATTTCCGTACAAAATTTATTCCTAGTTCTTCTGATTTCTCTTTTAATAATAAATATGACTCTTTGGTCAAATCATTACCTTTTGTTTCTTCAGTTCCTATATTTAATAATCCAATTTTAGGTTTTTCAATTCCAAATGTATTACGCAAATATATAGTAGACATTAATGCAAATTGAAGTAAATTAATTGGCTTACAATTAGTATTTGCACCAGAATCCATTAATAACAATTGACTATGATGTGCAGGTAAAATACCTCCTAAAGCAGGTCTATCTATTCCTTTTATTCTACCAACTAATAAAGTTGCCCCTGTAAGCAATGCTCCTGAGTTTCCGGCTGAAATAAATACGTCTCCCTCATCTTCTTTAAGCATTTTGAAACCAACAACCATAGAAGAATCTTTTTTATGCTTTATAGCCAAAGTTGGCGTATCTTCCATTTCTATAGTTTCTGTTGCATTTTTTATTATTAATCTATCAGAAATATCTTCTGGTTCTTTATTATAAAATTCTTTAAATTTATTTCTAATAATGTCTTCTCTACCAATTAAAACAATAGTAGCTTCTACCTGATTTACAGCCTTTACAGCACCTTTTATAGTAGCATCAGGTGCATTATCTCCACCCATAGCATCTAAAAGTATCTTCATATTGTCCCCCTCTATATAATTTATACTATTGTATTATGCAACAACAAAAAAATCAAGGTTATTTTTAAAAAGTTTAATTCATATATGCTTATAATAATAAAATAGAAGATACTTTCTTTAATATTATTCTTTAGAAAAGAACAAAAATGGACATTAATAACATTTTCTCTATTTCAAACATTTTAAAATCTGCATCTTTGTTCGTTTGCAAAAATTGCAAAGCAATTTTCTGCGAAATGTATTTCTATTATAGGAAGTTTTTGAAATTCCTATAATAGAAAAAAGTAGTACACAAAGTACTACTTTTTATTTAATAATTTATTTATTATTCAATGATTTCAGAAACAATACCTGAACCAACTGTTCTACCACCTTCACGAATAGCAAATCTTAATCCTTTTTCAATAGCGATAGGAGTAATAAGTTCAATTGTCATAGCAATGTTATCACCTGGCATAACCATTTCTGTTCCAGCAGGTAATTCAATAACACCTGTA
>CANCZH010000130.1 GCA_947382445.1 uncultured Clostridium sp.
AATTCTCTTTGTCTAAGTTCCATATTTGATGTAATAGTATTGAATATATTTGTTACTCCAATTAATGTGATTACTGTTATAAATCCATATAAGAAAATGTTTATAACAAGTACCATAGATCTTTCTTCTTTAGCTTGCGCATCAAAATTTATTATATTAACATTATTGTTTATATTTTTGATTTCTTCTTCTGCTTTTTCTGCATTTTTGGCTTGAATACATATACGGTTTAAATCAAAATCTATATTTTTATAATAATCTTTATTTACTATTATAAATCCTCCACCATAATATGTATTTTCTAATGAATATGGTTTCTCATTTGAAATCTTACCAATTTTTATATTTATTGCCTCTTTATTATATTCTCCACTAATTATGTCATTTTCTTTATAGTTATATCTTCTAACTATCTTCAAGCGACCTTCTTCGTCATAGTACCTAGCCTCATCACATAAAATAGCATCTGCTTTAATATCGTTATAATTTACACCTATTTTTTCGCAATACTTTTTAAACGAATAATCATCAAGAGCGATAAGCTCTGCTATTAAATATTGTCTTCCAGTTGGTTTAACATTATTTTCTTCATCATATTCCATTTCATCTATTGGTTCTTCATCTATAGTACTATTAATTTTTTCAGTGTCAAATATTTGAACTCCAGAATAATAAGTATCATATTTTGCATAAACTTCATCAACTGTATCTAATTTTCTAATGCTTTCTACAAACTCATCATCTGATATAGCACCAGATTCTGAACTATATATTTCAATATTATAATCATAATCTGTATAATATGCTCTAGCCATTCCAAACGCATTTGTTAAAAAGCTATTCATTGTTATAAATATAAATATACTTACTGTAATAGATATTACTGTTGTTCTATATTTTTTTCTACTTCTTTTTAAGTTTTTATATGCAAGCACACCTCCTGTTTTAAATAAATTAGATATTATTTTAGGAGTTTTAAGCTTTTTACTTTTTATTTTTATTTCTTTTGAATTTCTTAAGCTTTCTATAGGGCTAACTCTACTTGCCTTTTTTGCAGACGAAATTGCAGAAAAATATATTACAACAAGTCCTAAAATACTAGATATAATTATTGGAATAATTGATACTGAAAATATCATACCATCTAATTCTCCAAAAAGTGATCTTCCAAGTATTGCATTAACTACTTGTAATAAAATATATATTGCAAATATTCCAGACACTATTCCAAGTGGAATTCCTATGATTCCAAGTATTAATGCTTCTGTTATTACATTTTTTCTGATTTGTTTTTTAGTTGTACCAACACTTGCAAGCATTCCATACATTTTTATTTTCTCTGTTGTAGCAATAGCAAATGAATTTCTAATACAAAATATACTTGTAAAGATTATAATAAACATTACTACACATGCAACAGAATAAAGCATTGATATAGTAGTATCACTAAATGAAAATGCTTCCCATCTTAAAAGCTCATCATTTAAGCTAAAATTTGGATATTTTAAATTATTATTTAGAAGTTCTCTATGTATATCACTATATTCTTTTACTTCGAAAATCTTTGCAAGAGATTCTTTATAATTAAATACATCTTTAAATGCAATATATACGCTTTTTGTGCCAACAATATCATCTTTAGTAATTATTGTATACCCAGCATCTGAATATGGTTCAAATCCGGTATTTGGTCTTTCTATTATACCTACAATAGTAAATTCCATTTCCTTTGTATCAACTAATTTTTCCTCTTCTTTAGTATATATATTTCCAAATCTTAATTCATAATCTTCATCTATTGTCATTCTCTTTCCAACATTTATTTTAATTTTATCTCCAATGTTGTATTTAACTCCACCATTGCTTAAAATGTGATTACTAATTATAACTTCATTGCTATTTTTAGGAAATTGTCCTTCAATTAATTTAAACTTTAAGTCTTTAAAAACTTTCTCACTCATTGAACAAAGTTTTAAATATGGTTTATATTCATTAGTAGATCCTTCTAAAACAGAATAACCTATCTCATTTACATATTTTATATCTAATATATCTCTATTGTTTTCTAGTTCTTTTATATTTTCGTCTGTTACTTCAGATATTTTTATATGATAATATCCTTTGTTTTCTATTGCGCTTTGAACAAGTGTCTCTTGAAAACTTGTAACTAAAGTTGCAACTCCACAAATTAATGCTACAGATAATATAATACCAATTATTGTACTAATTGTTCTTTTCTTATTTAATTTTAAATTTTTAATAGATAATTTGTTAAGAATAGTCATACTTATACCTCCTTAACAATTTTTCCATCTTCAATTTTTATTATTCTGTCAGCAACATTTGCAATATCCATATTATGTGTAATCATAACAATTGTTTGATTATAGTCTCTATTTGATTTTTTTAGTAATTCAACAATTTCATCACTAGATTTAGAATCCAGATTTCCAGTAGGCTCATCTGCAAGTATAATTGCTGGATTTGTTATCATTGCACGTCCAATAGACGTTCTTTGTTGTTGTCCTCCCGAAAGTTCATTTGGAAGATGTGTTCTTCTTGATTCAAGTCCTAATAACTTGATTAATTCATCTAATCTTTTTTTATTTATTTCTCTATTATCTAGGCTTAAAGGTAATGTAATATTCTCTTCTACATTTAAAATTGGAATCAAGTTATAAAACTGATAAATAAGTCCTACTTGTCTTCTTCTAAATATTGCAAGTTCATCATCATTAAATTTATATATATCTTTTCCATCAATATATACTTTTCCAGA
>CANCZH010000131.1 GCA_947382445.1 uncultured Clostridium sp.
GCTAATTCTAAATCATTAATATCATTAAAAGCAATTGAAACTTCTCCAATTCCATCATCTGTTGCTTTAAAAGTAAAATTCCTAGACTTAGCCCATTGGCCTGTTATGTCTTTCTCTGATATTGCTTTTGGTGGAATTGCATCTATTTTAGCAATTTCAAATTTCTCCTCAATGCTGTTCTCGCAAGCATCTGTAACAATAACTTTGAATATTTTATTATCTACTACACATTCCAGTTCGGGCACACAATATATAGAATAATTGTTATTACTAACATCAGATTTTCCATTAAAAACAATATTATCATTATCATCTAAAATCTTTACATTTACAGTATTACACCAATTCTCTGTGCCAGAAACAACTATTGGTTTCACTTTACTCCAATCAGTCAATAATTCATTTCCATCCATCATTGTTATACTTGAAATTGTTGGTTTTATGGAGTCAGGATATGCCTTATACATTTCACCAAAACTTGAATTTTCTGCATCTAAATTTACATTAATCACTTTTCCATTTAATTTAGCACAAATCCATGGATATATTACATACATTTCTTTTCTAGATGGCAAGAATTTTGCTACAGTTGTTACACGTAATTGTGTAGGACTAATCCACTCTCTCGTCTGCTCATTTTTAGTCCAAATATTTCCATTATCTCTCATTAAACCAGTATTGTAAAATTGTAACCCATTTGAAAACGTAATTTCTGAAACAATTGTATATGTAGCAGGAACATCTGCCCCTCTTATAACCTTACTCGTACATGTTCCATATTCATTATTACACCTTATACATGTAATTTTATTATTTACTACATTTAAATAATGATTTTCAGAAGTAACCGATCCTTTACATATTTCACATGTTCCAAAATTATTACAATTTATAATATTTCCATACTTATCATAACAATTTTGTGACCCCAAATTATAGCCATTTCCATTTGCATTATATAATTCACCAACACCAAAATTCTCCAAATAATATTGAAAATTAATTGTATCTCCACATTTACTACATTTTCTAAAATGAACCATATTTTGTTGTATATATGACTTTCCATCCCATACACATGGTTTATGCCCCTCTATTGAATATCCACATGAACACACTTTTCTGTAAGAATTAGTATAATAGCACGATTCACTTCCATTACTCCAAGTTGTGGTATAACTATGATCATTTACATTCATTTTTACTCCACAAACATTACATTCTTCCCAGTGTTTATTTTCATCATACATTGTTTTTATAATATGTTCATGCTCTAAATCTCCATTATCTTCTAAATCAGTAACATCAATCGTTGTAATTTCATTTGCAGTTTGTATATTTTCTCCTACTTGAGCTATTTTTTGTCTTATGTTTTCTATTAGTGATATTTTATTAATTTTAATACAAAATAATGTTAATATGCCTAAAAACAATATTACTATTACAATTACTATCATCTTAAATATCTTTTTCATTCGTCCTCCTAAATACTATTAATTACTCTAATTTTAATATACGTTATTAACCTTTCAATGTATATAAAAAAACTCTTTATAACATATATGTAATATACATAAAATAATTTTTTAAGAGATTTAATGGTTCTATAATATAAAAACTTAGAGTAACTGTTACTCTAAGTTTCTATATGATATTTTAATAATATTAATTTGATTTACTTAACAATATTCCTGTATTATTATTCATTTTTTCCAAATAATCATTGTTTCCCAGCGTATTTAATCAAGCTACCTTTATTCCTGTATTTATAATTTCCTGTACAAGAGGACTAGCTATATTTTCATAATCTTCCGTTCTGATTGGATGTGGTTCTATCCTTGTATCTATTTTCCATGTAAACCCTATTAAATCTGCTCCATCTTGAATAATATTTTTAAAGTCACTTGATATTACCGCAATATCAATATCACTATTATCATTTTCTGTTCCCTTTGCATAAGAACCAAATAATATAATTGCTTCAATTTTATAATATTGACTAATTTTATCAATATATTTTTCTATTACTTGCATTATTTCTTTGCTAATAGTTCTTTTAGCCATTCTCTTACCTCCTCAATATTCTTAATTTGTTTTTCTGTATATTCTTCTGTACAAAGATTATAAAATTCATTCCTATAATCCTCATACCTACTACTTATATTAAATTGTGTTATTATTTTCATTTTCTCTACTTGTACGTCTGTTAATTCAATATCGCATTTTTGTGCTAATGCTAATAAATTATGAGACTTTATTGTATATGGATTATCAAGATTGTTTTTAGCATATAAACCTTTTAATAACTTTTCTATAGTTAAATGACCTATAAATAGAGCCCAAGTAAATTGCTTTATTTCAAAATTTTTCTTCATTGCTTCATAATCTCTATCTGAACTCTCTATCCAATACTTCATCAAATTTATATTATCCAAACTTATCATTCCTCTTTTTTAATATGTTTTTATTATAGCATTTTCATAAGAATTTTACTACATATTTTAATATTATTTTTAGCAACATTTTTATATAATATTTAATTTGATATACTTAATAATAAATTAATATCATTACTATCATATGCCTCAATATAGTATGAATA
>CANCZH010000132.1 GCA_947382445.1 uncultured Clostridium sp.
AAATTAAAAAAACAATTTGAAACAAGCTTGAGCATGAAAATAATAATGGGTCTTGGATTCATATAATTACTAGCAAAAACCAAAAACCAAAACAAAAATTACCGTATATGTTTTATTTGAAACTTATTGTTAGATGATTTGGTCATAATATATTTTAAACCAATAAATTCATATATTAAGTTCATGCTTTTATTAAAAGTTTTTTCAGATATAGTTGATTCTGCACGTGTTACATTTCTAATTAAATTATCATTTTCTTTTTATAGTTTACATTTTTTTAAAAAATATTTTAAATCGTCTCTAATTTGTATTTTAAGTTCTTTATTTTCATCAGAAGATAATTCTTTTTCTATAACATTATCAAGTGTTTCTATCAAATGGTTTTTATGATTTTCATCTAAATTATTAAATAATTGTCTTATTTGCTCATCATTTTTTTCCAATCCTAACCATGATAGTTGTTTTTTTATAAAATAATACTCATCTTCTTTTAAATTATCAATAATATCTTGATAAATATTTTTAAGATATTTATAATATTCTATAGAGAATGAATTAAATTCTAAAGTTCCAGCATAGCTATAAAATAATTTTTTGTATATTTTTTCGTATTTTACACTATTATTTAATAAATGATTCAATAATTTTTGTTGTATATTTGGATTTTTTATAAAACCTATGCAATGAAACATATATGGTTCTTGCAATAATGTTATTAGTGTACGATAAGCATTTGTTTCATTTACATTATTTAAGCTTAATATGTTAGATTTATTTTTATCTGGAAACTTTAAAATTAAATTATATATATTATTTTTTATAATTTTTTCATAATCATATTTATTTTTATTATAAAATTTCAATATATCTTTTATATTATCTATTCTTTTATCAAAATATGCTATTTCACGTTTCAATATATATAAATTTAATTTTTCATTGTTGTTTTTAATTCTTTTACGTCCGAGCATTTGTATAAAAGTTTCTTTTGTATCTGCCATAATTACTATATTTCTTAAATATTCATCTTCTAGTGAGATACCATTATCCATAACAGAGGTTGTAATTAATATTTTTTTAGACCGTTTTTCTTTTACAATAGTATTTACTTCCTCTTTATTTTCACTATTATTTTTAAATCTGGCATCTATAAATAAAACTTCTTTATCCTCATTTTTATTATTTGTATTTTTATCATAATTTTTAATTTCTTCATATAATTTATTTCCATATGAAATACTATCTACAAATATTAACCATTTTTCATTTTCATTTTCTAAATTATCCAAGATTCTTTTTAATAAATCATTTTTATCTTGTAATAAATTTATATTTATATATGAGTAATCTGATTTTATATTATCATATGTAAATTTTTTGTTAAGAACACGATATTCTGTATCTGTTCCTAAATAAATTTCTTTACGTTTTTGTAAAATAGGGAAAATATTATCCATAGTAGCTGATAAAAAAATTTGTACACATTTACAATATGTATTTCTTAAAAAATCATATGAGAGTTCAGTTAAGGTATTAAAAGCTGCATCACAAAAAAAATAATGACATTCATCATATACTACAAAAGTAAAACCATAAAAACGCTTTATTTCATATGAATTTGTTGCCAATAAATTTTCGATTTTTTGATAAGTAGATATATAAATATAATCTTTTATATTTATATATAGGTCATATTCATTTGCAATATCTTCAAGTTCTTCTTGTAATTGTTTTTCTAAAATTTTTCTATTAACCAAATATAAAATTTTTCCCTTATTATGCATTACATGTTTTAATAAGTTTTTAAAAATAAAAGTAGTTTTACCAGAACCAGTTGGAGTTTTTATAAAAATAGTTTTATTGTAGTCCCATTTTTTATAATCATCTCCTATTGCTTCTGAAACGTAAGTTACTTGTTCTTTTTCCATAATTTAGTATTATTCTCCTTTTTGTATAATCATTTCTTCTAATAATAAAATCTATTAAACTTTTCCTAATATATATATAACATAATTTATTGATAGTTTAAATAATTATTTGCTATTTTATGGACAGAACACTAAATTTTCGGTATTTACTGGTGTATGCTATATATTTAAACATTGCCAGAAAAATATATAGCTGTCCTAGTATAATATTTTTTCATTATTTCATTAAACCTATGTTTCCTGTATAAATTCCCTGTTACAGAGGTGTCAAATTTCTTCCCTGTTATAAAATTTACTGCATTGACTGCAAAATGTATATGGAGCTTCTTAATTTCTTCCCAGTGTACTCCATAGACAACCTGGAAACCTTCATTATAATATTCCATGCACATTTCAAGAGCCATCTGGTTTACTGCATCCATACAGCAGCCGAGCCTTTTAAATTCATTATCTGTAATTGAAAAAACCTCATGGAACATTCTCCTGCCTTTCCTGTAATTTATCCCATGAAGCTTCTGTATGGTGTCAAACATATGTATCATTTCCATAGGTTCTGTATAATTACTGACCCCTGCACCACCATAGCTTATAAGTTCATTATGGCGTGTTTCATTT